>JANXXM010000132.1 GCA_025350645.1 Ferruginibacter sp. | reverse complement strand
TGAAAAAATTAACGATAAACTGGTACTCAAAATAGCACTTAGCAAAAAAAGAAGAGCGTGGTTTAGTGGGCTTTGGAACTATTCCAAAGTCTTTGAGTATCCTTTTGAAATGGCTAATGCGTAATCTGGGTTAAAGCGAAATGAGCCCGGTAAATATTTACACCTGTCTACAAAATCATTTTTTTATGCGGCTTAATTATGCTTGTATCTGCTTCAGGTAAAATGCTACAGAAAAGTTTTTAGACAAAAAAGAGTTTTTTCACAGTCTGACGAACAGGGTTTTGTAGCAGGTGTGGAATTGACCAACTGTCTGCTCATGACCGCTGCCCGGCTTTTGATAAAGATAAATATTAAGAACTAATGTTCAGCGATGTTGGTCAAGCCTGAACAAAAGCCACTATGTTGTTGACGACTATTGCTACAACCTCAAGCCGCACTTGCACAAAACTCACTGTTGGTGGCAGGTTTCTTCACGTCATCTCAAATAGAAGTCAAGTCCTGTTAATGGGTTTTCTTTAAAATAATTTTTCTCTTCGTGAGTTTCAAAAGCTAAGTTAAAAACTTTCTTAGCCCTTTCAAATTCTTGTGTCTTGGGTTGAGTAAAAAGTCTTACTGCTTTTGCTTTCCACCTTTTTAAATACTCAAAACTTAAATTTCTGATATTTTCATTTTCATCTATTGTCCCAATAATGATGTCTGCAATTGTTGACCAACCTCCAATATTGTTGAACATTTTCAACGTCACTTTTTTAAGGTCAAACTTTCCATTATTGTAAATCTGCCTTGCCCTTTCTAATACTTGCACATTCGGGTTCTTTTGTAAAAATTTAATAGCAAGGTTTCTAATACCTATAAATTCACTATCTAAATTTATAATTGCAAAATCGTAGGCTTTCTGCTCATTCAATTTTGTCATGGCTAAAAAAGCTGTCCTCCTTATTTTAATTTTTTTGTCTTGCAAAAAAGGCTCTACAATTTCATAAAATTGTCTCCCGTTGGTTTCTGCGAGTCCGGAAAGTGAAGCAAATACTTCTTTATTTTGTTTAAGGTTGTCGTTATATATTATTGCAAAATCTGTAATCTCATTTTTAAGTGAAAACCTTGCAAAGTCCCTAACTGCAGCGGATTGGTCTGTTAGAAATGGTTGGATTAATTGAATAAAATCACTTTTGTCTTTGAGTTTGTAAAGGACTTGGATTCTAACTCTTGAAGATTTATCTTTTAAAAGATTATCGATTTCGACCTGTGATAATTTGTTAAAATATTTAAGCGCAAAGTTGCGAATTAAAAAATGCTTGTCCTCAAGCAAAAGTTTTATTTCACTTAAGGTTATGTTGGAAGAACTTGAAATATGTCTGGCCAAAAGTAAACGGGTCCTGTCGGAAAATGAAGAGAAATTTTTGGAAGTGTATTCATTATTTTCTGTCAAGATGAAATTGATAATTCCATTATAAACTGAACTTAAATCTGTTCGTTCTACTTTTTGGAGCCATTTAAAAATTGAAAGATTGTCAACTAAGGCGTTAATAAACTGCGGTTTTCTAAAATTTTCAAGTCCAATTAATGCTGACTGTCTTACTGGTTGAACCCAATCTGCCAAACGATAGATGATAAATTGAATAGCTTTTTCTGTGGAAGAAGCGGATAGTTTTTTAACAGCTTTCTCTCTAACGTAGCCATTGCTGTTTAAGGATGCAATTGATAAAAGTTTAATAAAGTGTTCTTGGTTAAAGTTTTTTTCGTAAAATTCAATATCCGACTGTGATATGTTGCAATATTTGAGTGAATCGTAATATCCTTTTTTAGTTCCAATTTTTGCAAACAGTCCAACTATTGTGTTACATGTTGCATTTTGAATTTCTGTGTTTTTGTCTTTTAAAAATGGAATTAAACTATGAATTGTTGTTGGTTGTCCGCCTTCTAAAATTTTGGTTAAGGCAATAAGCCTTGCCGCAAGGTTGTCTTTTGGAAAAAGCCAACTCTGTTTTTTGTTACTTAAAATTTCTATGTAATTTGAAATGTCCATGTTGTTAAGAGTAGGGTGTCCGACAAACTTGCCACCAACTCAAGTATTGTCGTTAAAATACACAACTAATTCATATTAACAATGTTTATTTTATTATTGGTTAATACAATATTATAAAAAATACGCAAAAAATTTTTTATAAAAAATTTACGACAATACAATTTTCGGTTTGTTGCATAAATTAAAAAAGGGCAACAAAATATTGGTATTTTTTAAACATATTTTAAAGCTATTTAATTAAACCAACCATATTTTTAAATAAAACAGCGTGGTAATAAATAATTACAATTAAAATTACTGTGCAAAAACTCTTCATTAGCGTTGTAAAAAATTCGTCGTAGGCGGGTTGCTAAATGCTAACAAACCACTCCGCTCCTTTTATCATTTGTGCAGGATAACTTTCGGGTTCGTATTTTCCTTCCCACACTTTTTTAAGCATGGTTGCCTTATCTTTTCCTGCTACTAAAAATAAAATATGCTTTGCTGTATTAATGAGCGGCGCAGTAAAACTTACCCTGTCCATTTTTATTTCTGCTACATACACTTCTTTTACGATGGCTTTTTTTTCGTGCAAGATAGTATTGTGCGGGAACAGACTTGCTGTATGCCCGTTATCGCCCATGCCCAGTAATATGAGATCAAACTGCGGCATAGCTGTTTTAAAAAATTGTTTTAAAGTTTGCTCATAACTTGCAGCAGCCTTTGCCGGGGCAAGCTTTACAGGTATAGGGAAAATATTTTCTTTGGGTATATTCACATTATCCAGCAAAATTTTTTTTGCATTATGGCTGTTATTTTCTTTGCTGTTTGCCGGTACGCAGCGCTCATCTCCCCAAAATACAAAAACGTTTTTCCAGTCCATTTTTTTGCTGTACTCCTCTGCTGCAAGTAATGTATACAAAGCCGCTGGTGTATTGCCGCCGGATAATGCAACTGTAAACTTTCCTGTTTTTTTTATGGCATCGGCTGCAAATTTTATAAATAAATCTGCGGCGGCTTCCGCCATTAACGCAGGCGTTTTAAACATTTTTACTTTGTCCATTGGTCTTTTTATCAAAAGGTAATACAATCCAGTTTTTGCCATCTCTTGCTATCAAAGCTTCTGCGGTTTCGGGGCCATTGGTACCTGCTGCATAATTAGGAAAATTTACAGAAGGGTTATCTTTCCATGTACTTAATATGGGCATAATAACTTTCCATGCAGCTTCTACCTGGTCTGCACGCATAAATAAAGTAGCATCGCCTTCTATAACATCTAAGAGCAATGTTTCGTACCCTTCCGGTATGCCGGAGGTGTAGGTATCGTTGTAGTTAAACAGCATATCTACCGGCGTAAGCTGCATTTTTAAACCTGGTTTTTTTGCCTGAAAACGCATGCGTATGCCCATATCCGGCTGTATATTTATAATGAGTTTATTAGATTGCCAGTTCTCTATGGCTTCATCTGGGAAGGACTGGTGAGGAACGGGTTTAAACTGTATCGTAATCACTGAAATGCTCTGCTGCATTCGTTTGCCGCTGCGTATATAAAAAGGAACATTACTCCATCGCCAGTTATCTACAAAAAACTTTATGGCTGCAAAAGTTTCTGTATTGGAGTTTTCAGGCACATCTTTTTCTTCCCTGTAGCCCTTTGCTTTTTCTCCTTCCTGCCAGCCTTCGCCATATTGACCCCTGCTGGCAAAATCATGTACATCTTCCCTTTTTATTTCCCGAATGGCATGCAGCACATCTGCTTTTTTATTGCGTATTTCATCTGCATCAAAAGATACCGGTGGTTCCATCGCAATAAGGCAGAGCAATTGCATTACATGGTTTTGCACCATATCTCTCAGTGCACCGCTGTGATCGTAATAGCCGCCTCTATCTTCCACACCTATTTTTTCGCTTACGGTTATTTGTACATGGTCTATATAATTTCTGTTCCACAAGGGTTCGTACATGGCATTTGCAAAACGAAATGCCAGTATGTTTTGTACCGTTTCTTTACCCAGGTAATGGTCTATGCGGTATAGTTGCTCTTCCGTAAAAATCTTTAGCAATGTTTGGTTGAGTTCTTGTGCAGTTTGCAGGTCTGTACCAAAAGGTTTTTCTATTACAAGCCTTGCTCCTTCTCTGTCTTCAGCAAGGCCTGCATCGCATAACTGTTGTGCAATAGTTTCAAAAAACTGCGGGTACACCGCCATATAATATATTTTATTAGTCTTACACGCTGCGGCTTTTTCAAACAGATTTACTTCTTTTTTTATATCGCTGTATAATCCCTTGTTATTAAAATCGCCGGTTTTATAAAAAATATATTTTACAAAAACATCCCACTGTTCTTTTTTTGTTTTTCCGCTTCGGGAAAACTGGTCTACACCTTCTTTTAGTTTGGTTTCAAACTCCCCGTCCTTCATTTCGGAGCGGCCTATACAGACAATACTAAATTTTTCATTCAACCATCCGTCTAAAAAAAGATTGTATAATGCGGGAATAAGTTTTCGCCAGGTAAGATCTCCGGAGCCGCCAAAAATGGTTATTATCGTAGGATTTGTTTTTGTTTCCATTTTATTTTTTTTACCACAAAAAGTACAAGGGCTTAAAGTGGGTTGTTTATTTTTACTATTTTTTTTTACTAATTATGTTTGTATCTGCAAAAATTCATTTCTGAATAAGTATTTTCTATTCATTTTGCGACTAAAAATATTCGCATGCAAACTGCACTGCTAAACTCTCTAAACTCATAAAAAATTGCACCGTTTACTAAACCAATAATACCGGTAAATGCTATTGTACTGTTGCGTTCCACTCTGTATGAAATGTGCCTTCTTTGTCTGTACGCTCATACGTATGTGCACCAAAAAAATCCCGCTGTGCCTGTATAAGATTTGCAGGCAGCCAGTCATTTCTGTATGCATCAAAATATACTAAAGCAGCAGCAAGAGCAGGCAGCGGAATACCAAGTGCAGCGCCCTTTTGTACAATGCTTCTTAATGCGGCCTGTGTATTATTTATAGCTTCACTAAAATATTTATCCATAAGCATATTCTTTATATCGGGTTCTTTGGTATACGTTTCTGTAATATCTTCCAGCATAGCTGCACGTATAATGCAGCCGCCCCGCCATATACTGGCTACGGTAGTAATATCAGTATCGTATTTGTAAAAGTCGGAGGATGATTTAAGCATAGCAAGGCCTTGAGCATAAGTAAGTACAAAGCCTGCGTATAATGCATTTTCCATTTCTGCAATAAATACATTTTTATCTCCGGTAAGTGTTTCTGCAGGCGGTCCTTTTAAAATTAATGAAGCAGCAATCCTTTCTTTTTTTAAAGAAGATAATGTTCTTGCGCTTACTGCAGCATCTATTGCTGGTATGGGAGAGCCTGTATTCATTGCATCTTGGCTCATCCATGCACCTGTACCTTTTTGGTGTGCAGTATCGGCAATCATATCTATAAGCATACTGCTGGTTAGCTCATCTTTTTGCAAAAAAATGGCTGCCGTTATTTCTATTAAAAAAGATTGTAATTTTCCTTTATTCCAGTGGCTAAAAACATCCTGCAGTTCGTCGTTATTTAATCCTGCATATTTTTTGAGGAGATGGTACGTTTCTGCAATCATTTGCATAAGTGCATACTCAATACCGTTGTGTACCATTTTTACGTAATGGCCTGCAGCACCATTGCCCATATAAGCAGTACAGGGTACAGCATTTACTTTGGCAGCTACATCTTTAAGCATTGGTACTATCCTGTTGTACGCATCTACATTGCCACCCGGCATAATGCTTGGGCCAAACCTTGCACCCGTTTCGCCGCCAGATACTCCTAGCCCCATAAAATGTATATTATCTTTTGCAAGCTGGTCTGTTCTTTTTTGTGTATCTATAAAATGAGAATTGCCACAGTCTATAATAATATCTTCCTCACCAATGTAGGGCTTTAAACTTTCTATAACCGCATCCACAATACCGCCTGCAGGCACGAGCAACATTATTGTTCTTGGTTTTTGCAATGCTGCTACAAATAATTCCATATCAGTAAATGCTTTTAATTTTCTTCCATCTGCCAATTTTGTTAGCTTATCTGCCTGCGCTGTATTTTTATCAAAGCCGGCTACACTGTATCCATGGTCGCTCATGTTTAAAACAAGATTACAACCCATTGTACCCAGTCCTATCATCCCATAATCGTAAGTATTTTCCATGTATTTTTTTTATTAATGTTTAAACTTTATTGCAATTGTCGTACCTCAAATAATTACAACCTTGTCTTTTTAATTTTTGGATAAAGCTAATAAAAAAACCTCCGCAAAATGCGAAGGCTTTTAAAATCTGATATTATTTTTGGTATAAGCGTTTTTGTATTTTACAATACGGTACGCTTAGCATTTTTTGCAGGCTTTCTTTTTTGATGTTTTTCCTTGTGGTGCTGCGGCAGCAAGTGTTTTTTTGTTTGCATCTTTGGTAACTGTTGCTGGTGCTACGGCCATTGTTGCAGGAGCAGCAGTGCCTTTGTATTTAGCATAATCTTCTGCATTAAGCACTTCCCCTTTAATGGTAATGCTCTTCATATCATCTGCACCGGCAAACTTTACTGTAAGGTGCTTATCGTAAGCGCCTAATCCTTTTGCGTTATACGTTGCTTTAATTTCACCAGACTGGCCAGGTTTTATGGGCGTTTTTGTATAATCGCCAATGGTGCAGCCGCAGGTAGGGTTTGCACTTTCTATTAATAAATCTTTTGTACCGGTATTAGTTACTACAAACGTAGCTGTTACCGGATTATCAATTTGCAATTTTCCCTGGTCTATGGTTTCCGCTTTAAATTTTGCAAGATCATCAGCTTTTGCCTGTGCAAATGTGGCAGTTATTGATAATGCAACTGCCGCTAAAGAAAACAATAATTTTTTCATAATGCTATTTTTTTGTTTGTTTTTGTGAGTATTGAGATTTAATTTTTTAAGTCGTTTAAAGCAGTATTTGCCGGTGCACTTGTTACAGGTGTTTTCCAAACCTCACCTTTTATAAGTATAACTTTTGATTGTGCACTGTTATAAGTTATGGTTACA
>JANXXM010000111.1 GCA_025350645.1 Ferruginibacter sp. | reverse complement strand
GGCGGAGTCTTTTTAATGTTACCACTTCTTCGTTTGTTAGATCTATTGAGTAAGACATAAGTATATGTTTGGTTACTCAAAGATATATAATCGGAATTATTTAAGCAAATTAGTATAATAGAAATTTTACCCAAAAAGCCTGGTTATTATCCAGGCTTTTTTTATTGATTATTTTTTCCAAGTAATTATTTCTCATAAATCCATTCGCACACCCATACGAATACCAGCGGTATGGTATTTTTCTTTAAAGGTTATTTCGGGCTTTGTTACGGGGGAGAGCGCATACCTTATGTATGGTTCAGCCATTACCTGCACATTATCATTTATCCTGTAATAAAGGGAAACGCCTCCTGTAAAACTCACGCCCGCATTGGTGCGGTAGCTGTACGCCGAACTGTTTTGCTTATCAGAAATATTTACCGCATTACCTGATTGATCAAGCACATAACCCGTTTGCCTGCTGCGTATATTTATCATAGCACCTGCATATATATTGGCATGTACTTTTCCATTCCCTAACTCGTAGCCCGCCACCAGTGGCACATCCAGCGTACGATATTTATTAGTGCTGCGCTGGTATTGCGTACCTGTTTCGGTAAAGCTGCCTGTGGTATCTCCTGCATTGTTGGTAACAAATACATTGCGTATCACGTTGCCTTTGCTGTATTTAAATTGTTCGTTTACCTGGCTGTAATTTATACCGGCACGTAAGCTCACGCCATTTTTAAAAACCCTGGTATACCTTACCCCTGCGCTGTATGCAAATTTTAAATTATTGGTTGCCCTTCTTTGCTCCAGGTAAGCCGAGTTTGAAGTATCTGCAAAGCTTTTAAAAATATAATCCGGCCCGGCATAAACCTCTATATACGTTTTATTGGCGGCTGCATCTTTTTCTATTTGCGGGCAGGGTATATTTTTATTTTTTAACAAGGCTGGTTGTACAAATACTGCATGGGCAAAGGTTTTGCCGGTAAATAAAATATTTTCGTATGCTGCAGAATTTATTTGGAGATATTGGTGACCGGTAATATTTTCATTTTTATACGCAGCTACAGAGCTGTTGGTAATTTTTGTTATTGTTTTTGAAAGAGATGAATAGCTGTTTAAAAATGTGTTACTGCCAGTTGAAAGAATAGTTTCGTTGTCTTTTTTATTACTGCCATTATTAATAATGGAAACCCTATTGCTATCTGTAGTGTTATTATTTTCAGTATTTATCACAGTATTGCTTGCGGGGTTACTGGTATTTTTTACCAATTCTTTTTGTGCAGCAGCAGAGTTTGTTCCTGCATCTTTTTTAGTTATAAAATAAATTACTGCACTTGTACAAAGCAGTATGCAAATGATGGCAGCTATTTTATTATCCATTAAAAAAGACCACCAAAAGGGCAAAGGTTTTTTGGTGCGCTTATCTGCTTTTATTTTGTCCCATATATGATCTGGCACAGCAGGCCTATATCCCTCAAATTGTTTTTTTATATGATCGTCAAATAATTTATTTTTCATACTATTTTTAGCTTTATACAGCCATTTTTTGCATTTGCATAATTTCTTTTTGCAGCATTGCCCTTGCTTTTACGAGCTGGCTTCTGCTGGTACCTGGTTGTATACCCAGTAGTGCTGCTATTTCATCGTGCTGGTAACCTTCTATTACATACATGTTAAAAACAATACGATAGCCATCAGGCAATTTATTAATGAGCACCAGTAAATCTTTTTCTGTTAAATGATTAAATGCCGGCACATTATCTACATCTGCAATGCTGGTGTCCTTAATATTATCAGTTGTAATTTCTTTATTGTACCTGCTTACTGTATATTTTTTTAAAGCCGTATTCACCACCACCCTGCGCATCCATCCTTCAAACGATCCTTCAGATTTAAACTGTGCCAGTTTTTTAAATATTTTTATAAAAGAGTCCTGTAAAATATCTTCGGCGTCTTCATTGTTACGGGCATAGCGCCTGCACACCCCCAGTAATGCAGAGGCATAGCGGCCAAAGAGCATTCGCTGGCAAGCCGCATCATCCTTTATACAACCTTTTATAATTTCGGAGTCCGTCAATATCATTACAGGTTATTAAGCTTACCGATCAGGCATACAGGATGCTGTAATTAATCAATTTGCTGCCTATATGCTAATATACAGATTTTATTGATGGGTTATGGAATAGAACAGTAACCCCCAGTTATACTCTTAGAGTGTACTTAAAAAATTTTATTTATAAAATAGCATTGCTGCTGTTTAATTTAATATTTACTTTTAAAGCATGAATTATGAAAAGCAAATACAGAATTTAATATTAGAAAACGAGTTTTTGCTGGAGCAACTGGAAGATCTTAACAGTATGGTAAAAAATAAGGACGAAGAAATAGTATTGCTCAATAACACCATACACAGTGCAGCCTATTTACAAAGCCGTATAGATAACAACCTGCAGGAAATAGAACAACTTAAGTACAACTTATTACTTACTCAACAAAAAGCTGCGGGTATAGAATTACTGAACGAAGCACTGGAAAATGATTTGCTTGGAGCTATAAAAAAAGACCATAAAAATGAAAAGAAGCTAAAGGAAATGGACGCTGTAATAACAAACCTAAGTATAGCTAATGAAGAACTGGAAGAAACTGCCGGTATGTATAAAAGAATTGTACAGTTAAAAAAAGAACTGGCAGCAATGAAAAGTAAAATGGACATTTGCCAGATGGAAAATGATACCCTAAAGGAAGAAAAGCAGGAGTTGGAAAAACGCATCTTTTTATTGAAACAGCGAAAATCGGATTAAGCGAAAAAGAACTTTTATTTGTAATATTAAATGATAATCTTATTTTAGAAGTCTAAAACTAAAGCGTATGAACCTAATTGAAAGAGTAAAAAATATTTTAATTACTCCAAAAACAGAATGGCTTGTAATAGATACAGAAACGGCTACTCCTATGTCGTTGCTCACCGGTTATGTATTGCCACTAGCAGTAGTAGGAAGTATAGGTGGTATTTTATCGTATTTTTTATTTAGCGGTACGCTCGGCATTGCTGGGTTTGGAATGAAGTTTATGATAGCTTCTGCCATTGTAGGTATTATAGTATCGCTAGTGGTGTTTTATGTAACTACACTTATTGTGGATATGCTTGCGCCTAGTTTTGGATCTGAAAAAAATCTGGGTAAATCGGCACAATTGGTTGCTTATGCGGGTACAGCTTTTGCTATTGCAGGCCTTTTATCTTTTATACCAGTAATAGGGTGGATATTGCCATTTGTAGGATGGGCGTATGGGGTTTACATTATGTATTTGGGAATAGGTACTATAAAGAAAACACCTGAAGACAAAAAAGTGGTGTATATACTGGTAATTTATGTAATACTAATAGCTATTTATTTTATATTAACTGCAATTTTAGGTGCTATTCTTTTTGTAACATTAGGTGGTATTGCATCTGCAGGGCTTAGAAGTGGATATTAATTTTTTTTATTTATAATTATATTTAATAGAGGCTGTTTCATGTATATGGATAGCCTCTTTTTTTGTTACTAAGCCTGTGGTGTAGACTATACCTTACCTACGGAACCCTACAACCACAAAGGCCTACAAAGAAAACAGCAGCTACGACCCCAATGGAAATATTAAAAGCTTATTAAGAAATGGAGACGCAGTAAGGCTGGCAATGGATGATATAAGCTACTGGTATTATTATTATGTGAACGGTGTAAAGCAGCAATATAACCCGGCTAATACTTTGCCTGCAAATGTGCAGCGCTTTACAAACCAACTGGCCAAAGTAGACGATACTGTACCCGATACAGGCACCGCTGATTATGATAAGTACAATGACGTTAAAAAGATATATCCAAATGGCAGCACCGGGCAAGTAAATGGAAACTATATGTACGATGCCATTGGTAATTTAATAAGCCATAAAGTTAAAAGCATAAGTAATATAGGCTGGTCATTTTATGGCAAAATAAGTTAAATAAATAAGGCGGATGATACTATTATAAAGTACATTTATGATGCAAGTTGCAATAGAATTACAAAGACGATAATACAGCCTTTGGGAGCTAGTGCGGCTCCTACCATTTACTATGTAAGAGATGTAAGCGGAATGTAATGAGCGTTTACACAGCCATACCTATTATGGCCTCATAGCTTTAAACGGCCCAACAGCCACAGTAAAGCAAAACGAAATACATTTTTACGGCAGCAGCAGGCTGGGTATTCACAACATTTGCAGAGATGTTACTAACTAAACCTTTGCAAACCACAGCACAATTAGTACATTTATCAGAGGAAATAAGTTCTTTGAGTTATCCAATCATTTAGGGAATGTACTTGTTACTATCTCTGATAAGAAAATTGCGGTTGACAGCGATAATGATGGTGTTATAAATTATTATACTGCGGATGTTGTTACTGCGAATGACTACTACCCTTTTGGAATGACCATGCCAGGGAGGAAGTTCTCTCAAGCAAATAGTAATTACCGATATGGATTTAATGGCAAAGAGAATGATAATGATGTAAAGGGTGATGGCAATCAACAAGATTATGGAATGCGGATTTATGACAACAGATTAGGAAGGTTTTTAAGTATAGATCCATTAACTAAAAACTTTCCTGAATTAACACCATATCAATATGCTAGCAATAGTCCTATCGAAAATATTGATTTGGATGGGTTAGAATCAATAAGCGCAATTAGAGATGCCAATGCCAGAAAATTTTCGACAGCAGCTAAATTGGCACTTGCACAACCTAAGCCTAGAGAAATTGAAATTATGGTTTGGAATCCATATTTAGGTCAAGCCCAAATTGGCAGAGCATCAGATGTGAAAGAGATTATTTCAATCTCAAGAAACAACTACAATAGTGCTATTGCTTCTAACATTTCTAACGGGCCTTTTGGAGCCTTTGGATATATGGTTGGTGGTGATAAGGGAAGTTTTATTGGAGCAGCCGGTGATGGAGTAGTCCTTTCTTTTGGTGGAGTTGGTGGGAGATCTAGTGTGTTGTCACGTCCACAAAATTCCTTCATAGAACCCTCATTATCTGTAACAGAAACAAAGCCTACTGACCAAAAGCCAATTGGTTTATCAATTAATTTAAAACAAGGTTGGAATTCTAAACAAATAAGCGAAGCATATGAAAAGGCATATTTAATCACCACAGAAGGTGTGAATACTGAGGTTAACAGAGAAAACACTAAAACCAGACCACCGAATTTAAAGAAATTATTTACAGCAAATGGAGGTAAAGTTGAAAGTAATCAAGATTTAGATCATACTCAAGATTTGATATTAAATGGTAATAATGGTGCTGATGGAAAGACCAATTTAAGTGGTAGAGATAAAAGTGTAAATAGAAGTTTTGGTAAACAATTTGAAATTCAAACGAGAAATGTTCCGGATGGTACAAGGGTTTCAGGTGTATATATAAATCCATTTGTTAAACCAAAACCATAAATAATGTTTGATAAATTCAAAAGCCATTATAAAGAGTATAAAAAAGTTCATAATCAATTATTTGACATTAAAGAGGTACCCTTTAAGTATACTGAATTATTATTAGATATTGGCGGAGTTAGCTATAATAAAGGATTATATACCATTCATACTTTTGATAGTTCTTTAAAATGGGCCAGAATACTCACTAATTATTTTAGTGGTTTTAAAGATGAAATTCTACCATTTGCATACGATTGGAATGGTAGGCATTATTGTGTTCCCAGAAGGGGATATGAAGATATATATATGTTTGACCCCACTGATTTAAAGGACTACAAACTAAATGACGATTTAATTAATTTTCATAATTACACTGTGGTTGATGGCCTAGATATGTTTGATGAAAACTATTTTTCAGAAGTATTAGATTTTTTAAAAGTAGATGGTTTAAAAGAAAACAATTGCATTGGATATAAAATACCCTTATTTCTAAATGGCAATCCTAATTCTTTGAATTGCGAAGTAATAAATATGAATGATTATTGGCTTACACAATACAGAATAAATGAAAATATTAAACATATACCAGAGGGGTCAACTATCAATTATCAAAATTTATTGAAACAAATAAAATCCTAATGGCTCCTAATGGCGCAGAGATACTACCTCCTAATGGCCTCAAATGGCGCAGGTATGTCCGAACTACCGCAGAAATGAGGCGTATGGTTTTGTGTGTTGGGTTTCTGTGGGGCAAGTTATAAGAGGGTAATAAAATAAAAATAGTAAGAGCCGTTACATTAACAGTGTAGCGGTTTTTTATGCGTAAGCTTTTCTAGCTTTGGTATCTCTTATACGAAAATGAATAATATACAAGACCAATTTTTTTAATTGGGTTTTTTTATTTACTTTTGGTCTATAATATTATTCATTTATGTCAAAAGTTTTAAATATTCTAGTAAAAGAATCGATAACGGAAATTAGAGCCTTAA
>JANXXM010000084.1 GCA_025350645.1 Ferruginibacter sp. | reverse complement strand
TTGCAATTACTAATAACCTTTAGACCTTTTACTACTTTAAAACAACTTCGCAGGCTATTCACAAAAAGATAAATAATTTAAAAAAGCATCATATTTTCAAACCTAAATACATTACTTCATTTTTTATGGTGTTTAAAAATTAAAAAATGATTAAAACTTTAAAAGTTATCAACAAATTAGAAATTTTGTTACAAAATTTTAGTAAAATTCTATGTTTGGAAATATAGGTAATTTTGTCTTTTTAGAAATTGAATTCGAAAATTGTTTTGCCATATCCATTGCCTCATCAATAACATGATGCATATCCATATACCTGTAGGTTGCTAACCTACCAAGAAAAGTTACCCCATTTTGCGCTTCTGCCAACATTCTATATTGCACTAATAATTCTTTATCAGCAGCTAGCCTCTTTGGATAGTAAGGCAAATCATCTGTTCCCGTTTCTTTGCTAAATTCAGTAAAACAAATTGTTTTTTCGTGATTTTCCCAAGGCGTAAAGTGCTTGTGTTCGGTAATTCTTGTAAAAGGTATTTTTTCTTCACAGTAGTTCATTTGCGATGAACCCTGAAAATCACCTACTGCAATACTTTTCTCGAATGTTACTGTACGGTATCCAAGTCTTCCAAACTGATAATTAAAAAAAGCATCTATTGGGCCAGTATAAAATACATGATCGAAACCGATAGAATCTGAATTTGGGGTAAACTTTTTATTTAGGATGATTTGAATCGCAGGGTTATCAATCATTTTCTCCATAACAGCAGTATATCCATCTACAGGAATTCCCGTAAATATATTAGTATGGTAATTGTCATCATAATTAAACCTCACTGGTATTCGTTTTAAAAAAGAAGCGGGTAATTCTTTCGGCTCACAACCCCATTGTTTTTTTGTATAACCATAAAAAAAGGCCTCATATAATTCTCTGCCTATAAAGCTTAAAGCTTGCTCTTCAAAATTCTGAGGGTCTTTAATCGTTTTGTCTGCTTTTGTTTCTAAAAAAGCCCTGGCTTCGTTTGGTGTAAAATTTTTATTAAAAAACTGGTTTATAGTATGGAGGTTTACAGGCATAGAAAAAATAGTATTTCCACTTTTTGCTTTTACTCTATGTACATACGGACGAAATTCTACAAAGCTGTTCACATAATCCCATATATACTTTTTGTCCGTATTAAAAATATGCGGACCGTATTGGTGCGTCATAATATTTGTATCCTCGTCTCTTTGAGTATGACAATTTCCGCCAAGATGATTTCTTTCATCCCATATTTCGATGGTACAATCCAAAGCACTTACCAATTGCTGCGCAAGTACACAACCCGAAAAGCCTGCACCAACAATTAAAAAACGATTAGCCATAATTATGTATTAAAAGATTATGTAAAGAAAATACTATTGTTATAGTGGAATTGTGGAATTTTATATTCTTGTTTTAATGATAGCAAAACGATTTTTTAGAACCAGAAATCTCTTTTCAAAAAGCTCATAGGATGCATAAGCCAGTAAACTCGTTACCACAGTAGCTAATATTGGGTATAAAATATCGTATGCAAAAAATGAATTCGGAATTTTAAGCACCTTTGTCATAAACATTATTACCAGCCTGCAAAGCGGAGGATGAAAAAGATATATTCCGAATGAAATTTTACCTAGCGTTCTAAAAATAGGATATTCCAGGTTTACAACAGATTTATCCTGAACAATATTTAAAATAACCATAGCGAATAAGATTGCCGACACATAATCAGTAAAATAATAATAACGCAAACCGTTTACTGGCAGGTAAAAATTATTGGTTAAAATAAAAAAAGCTGTTATTACTATTAAAATATATTGCAAATATTTTTTTTGAAGAAAAGCAATAAGCACTGCATATTTTTCCTTGTTAAAATGAATGTGCGCAACAGCCATTCCTGCAGCAAATAATTCAACTTTATTGGGCAACATAAGATAATCGAATAACATCATAAAATCCTGACCTAGCTTAAAATACCAGGTAATAATATGCAGTAATACTTTACTGATAACCCCAAAAACAAATAACCAGCAAATGAGTTTTTCTAGGTGATTAAAAAACTTTTTTAAAATGAGTGGCCATATAAGGTAAAATTGTTCTTCTACGCACACAGACCAAATAATTTCTACAATGGATTTATTATACCCAAAAAAAGTGAGTTGAAAATTTACGGCAAAGAACAGAAGAAAAGCTACATCGGTGAGGATCTCTTTGGTATTTATGGGCGCAATATTTATTCCAAGCATTTTAAAAAAAAGGGGTGTTCCGCAAATAAGAATGAGACCATATGCAAAATAAAGCGGCCATATCCTCAGCGCCCTTCTTATATAAAATTTTTTTAGATTTATAGTATTAGTTTGCTTTCTTTCTGCAAACAGCAGGTAACTTATTAAAAAACCACTTAACACAAAAAAAAGATTAACGCCCATTTTACCCATTTGCAATAGATAAACACTAAAAACAGAAGACAATGGATACGAATTAATTTCTTTAAAAAACTGTGCATGGTGTAGTAGAACAAAAAACGCAGCAAAGAAGCGAAGACCATCTAAATTTTTAAAATAAATTTTCATATTTGCCAGCTATGTTTATTATTTGATTTTATAACATCATTTAAAAGACATTTCAACCCATATTTCTATTTTTCAAAAATTGTTTTAAGTGGCACGCCTATTATTTCTTCTAATTGTATTATAGCAATGCTTAAATCTTTTTCTTTAGATATTAACAAACCCCTTTCACCAATGGATATTTTGTAAATTTTATTAAGCTCCTCCAGTGTAATTACTTCATCTTTAAAATCTTTCTGCGCTTTTTCATAGGCCGCTATATCATCTTCCATACTTCTTTTTTGAAACTGCAATAACTCTTTTTTCTCTTTATAAATTTCATATTGCACCAAAACTCTAGATTTTAAAAAAGCCTCTACCTGTTGCTTCTGATATTTACTAATGATAATATTCTGATCAGCAGTTTTTTTCTCCGCCTTACTTTTTGCAAGAATATCCAGTGGTATGGATACACCGAGGTTATACTTTGGGTAAAGAGAAGCGGTTGAAGAATTGCCCAGCGCAAATTCATTTAAATTTGCGCCTATACTTACAGAACTCAAAAGAGAGCTGTTGGCTTTAGATCTGGCAGTTTCCGCAATAATTATAGTAGCATCAACAGCTTTTACCTGTGAATTACTGAGCGCAAGTAATATTAATTTTTCTTTAATTAAATCATCTTCCGATAGTAAGGTTTTTGTTGGAGACATTTGAACCAACTGATTAACACCGTTGAATTGATCAATTTTTTTTCTGACTGAATCGGGCACTCTTGATATTGTTTGCGCCATACTTTTACTGAAAGAAAAAATTAAAAATAAAAATGTAACTATTTTCATGACTTGCAATTTAATGTTGGTTTTACAAATAAAACTTCGTGTTTTTTTAAACATGTATGGTAAAATACACAAATAAATTAGTTTCCTTTCAAAATTATTCTTCTTTCCTTTTCATCAAACTCCATCAATCTTTTAAATAATGACATCATGGCAAAAATGAAAAATACAGAGGGCATTTGTCCGATAGAAACCTGAGAATATAAAGTAACGATTACAGAAAATAATGAGCATACCACCGCTACAGTATATTTTTTATATTCAGTGTTTTGCATTTTAAAATAATAATAAATTCCCTGATACAAAACCATTAAGAAAGGAAGCATATTTATGATAAGTCCTATCCAGCCCATATCCAGTGCTAGTTTTAATAAACCACTATCTGGCGGAAAACCTGCTAAAGGATGGTTGGGATTAAAACGCATCCCTTCCACACCTGTCGTAGCCACACCCCCACCTATTGGATGAGTATATATGTATGGCTGAATGCGATGACGATTTACATCTCTTACTTTTAATGACTCATCTTTAGAATCAAACGTAGATCGCATTCTGTTTAACGTAGGATTATCTATTGGTGCATACATAATGAATAGTACGCTCATTAGTGTAATGAATAACGTCATTATGGTTGCTTTATTTTTTAAGGTAATAAGCACATATAAACATATACCTGCGGGCATCATAACAGTAGTAGTTCTTGTGCCCGAATAATTCATTCCCATAAATAAAATGATGGAAATAAATATAAGCCAGTTTCGCCGTTTCTTTACTTTTTCATTTATAGCAAATATGGTGGTAAGCACTGCCATACTTCCCGAGAGTGTTCCAAAAGTAACTACTCCTTCCAAAAAAGAGAATTTTCTGATAACTCCACCCTGAAATAAAAGGCCATATTCATGCTCGTCAATAGAATTCAATTCAAATGACATTAAACCAAACCATTGCTGGTAGCAACCATATAATGCAGTTACAAATGACATTAAAACCCAGAATTTCATAAAATACCGGATGCGGTCCGGTGTATTTATCAACCGGTAAGAAATTACAAAAAATAAAATTTGGATAGCGAATCTTTTGCTGTTAAAAAACCACCCGGCAGATGGACCCATATAAGGGTTAAATAATTCTATTAAATAATACAAAACTGAAATAATAAGTAAAATTGTAACCGGGTATTTAATTAAATTACCTTTTTGATTTTCATCTTTTCTTGCATGCCAGTAAGTGCCTAAAAAAAGAAACAATACTAATACTTCTACAAAAGTTGTAATGGGTATTTGTTTATTTAAAAGCCTTCCTGGATAAGCAGAAAAAAAAGCAATAAATATAAGTATATAATATGCCTTGATGGGATTGAATAAACAACTGTGAATAACCAATGCGCCTATTAATGTTGCAGCTATAGCAAAAGTTACCAGCACCAAGCCATTTGCAGCAAAAAAACCTGCTGCCATAGCCACGGCAGTAAGCAGGCCAATTAACACTACCCACCCAGCTCTGCTTTTAAACAAGGCACTGCTGAAAATAGCATTCGATTTATATTTATTTGTTGTAGACAATTTTTTTAAAAGAATAGAATTTTAATCATAGATCCAATTATAACAATAGTCACAAAAATGATTGATATGGTTTGGGAAAAGTTAGACATTCTTATATCTTCGGTTAATTCTTCTTCTTTATTATTATTCATACAATTTTATTTTACTTAAAATGAGTTTATAAATTTTATTTACTGATGCATTCCATGTATGAGATTTTGCCATCGCCATTCTTAATTCAATTTTATTTTCATCTCTTTTCTCTTTTAAAATTTTTTCAATGTTTTCTATGTATTCTTCTTTATTCTCGCACAAATAAACTTCTGAAGAAAACATTTCCATAGCTTTTGTTTTGGTTGCTACCACTGGTTTGCCGGCAGCAAGGTACTCATCTACTTTTCTTGGATAATTGCCAATTGTCATTTGATTAAGCAGCTGAGGGTTTATGCAAACATTAAAAGTATGGGTATAAAGCGGTAGTGCATCAGGCTGTTTTGCACCGGTAAAATAAATGTTGCTTTTTTGATGAAGCAACGATGATTTGAAATTTTCATCTTCTGGTCCTACCAAAACAATACTCCATTGCGGGCGTTGAGTTGCTATAAAATTAATAAGATCTATATCCAGCCTTGTAGATGTAAGAGAACCGCAATAGCCAAT
The DNA here is from genome assembly GCA_025350645.1 of Ferruginibacter sp. Lineage (GTDB taxonomy): Bacteria > Bacteroidota > Bacteroidia > Chitinophagales > Chitinophagaceae > Ferruginibacter. The sequence continues at coordinate 6,602 of JANXXM010000084.1, read as the reverse complement.
TATTGGATAAGCAATATCGGCAACATCAGCAGGAATATTAGCTGGCTTTTGCAAAAAATCTTCTACATCGCAGCCCTGTCCAACATCTGCCACAAACTTATTAAATTTTAAAGCATAACCCTCCAGGTATTTAGAGTTAGCAGCCACAAAGTCGGCATTTTGCATAATTAGTGCTTCTGCCCTGCTGCCATGCTTTGTAAAGTATTGCTGGGATAAAAGAAAATCTCTGATATAATAAATAAAAACAGAAGGATTTACAAATTCTTTAAGATAGAGCGCATTAAAAAAATCATTGTCTATAATCATGATAGGATTCGCAAATCTCAACTGATTGCTGGCCCAGTTGATTTCATTTGCCAGTTTTTTATTATTATTCCTGTTAAAATAATTATACAAGAAACCACTAGGCAAAAAATTAATAGATTCTAAAATTATTCTTGGATTAAATATCCAGAGATTTTCATTTTCTTTTATTAGTGTATTTGTGCCATAGCGTATGCTTTCTATTCTGTTGTTGGTTTGAACATCATTTTTTAATTTTATTTTACTTACTCTATCCAGTGGGCGGTTTACGTACAATACCCTATTATGTTTCGCAATTTCTAAAGCAATATTTTTACAGTTACTTCCTATAGAAATATCCCAGGGCTGTAGCCCGAAAATAATAAAGTCACGGTTTTTAATTAGCGGAATTTCCATGGTAATTTTTCTGTTACAATTTTAAAAAATTCCGGATAAAAATTAAAAGCATATTTAAAAGCATTTAAAAAATTAATTCCAAATAATTTATATAACAAAGATTGAGTTATTACAAAACCAATTGCATGAGATACGAGCAAGGCATAACCAGCTCCTATAAAACTAAAATATGTAATAAAAAAAAAGAGAAGACATACATGTACCAATGCTATAATTGTAGTGGTTACTAAATTTATAAATGGCTTACCTGTAGAATCCATTATAACCCCATATTGTTTTAAAAACGCCAGTGTAATACTGGTAAATGCTATTAACTGCAGATAAGGTACAGCATCGTAATATTGGGGCCCCGCTAATACATAAATAATTGCTTTAGGAAAAAGCGATACAAAAATAACCAGTGGCACTACTACGCAAAGAGATGCTCCAACTGTTTTTTCATAATAGTATTTTATACGGGATGGGTTATTACTGTTTTCGGTTTGTGCGCTTTTGGGAAATAAAATATCTCCGAGAGTTTGAGAAGGAAGATCAGATAAATTAATAAACCGCATAGCTATATTTTGCGATGCATTAAAAGTAGTTGTTCCTAAAAGTGGTGAAAGCATAATCTGGTCTGCACTTCTAAAAACCAATGTACTCAACCCTGATGCAAAAACATATTTACCAAAATGAAAAAGAGAAACTACCCATTGCATGGAAAAAATGAAAGAATTTACCAGCACATTTTTTACATATTTATAAGATACCAAAGCCCCTGTAAGTAAGCCAATATTGTAAATGATAACAAGTGTATTTAAAGAAACTTTATTGTCTATTAAAAAAAATACAAGTACAAGCAGCAATGTTATTCCCTGCCGAAAAAGGTAAGTCCAAAAAAGGCCTTTAAATAATACCTTACTGTACATGAGCCATTCAAAATGCGAAAAGGGAATCATCAATAATAAACCTATTTGCAAAAGATACAACATGGATTGTAATTGAGGCGCTTTTAAAACCGCTGCAAGCATCGGTGTAAAAAAAAACATTACCAATCCGGTGATTAGTGTAATAATAATATTTAAAAAAAAAGCTGCACCAACTACAAATCGGTGATCTTCTCCCTTACTACTATTTATGAATTTTATGAGTGCTGTTTTTACAAGCCCTTGTCTTATCAATTCTATAATAGCCGTAATGCTCATAAATATAGCCCATACACCCATTTCCTGTTTGGTAAGCGCTTTATGTGCAAGTATCATTGTTATAAACAAACCAGATAGCGGCACAGATAATTTTTGTAAACCACTAAAAAACCCTGAATGAATCCAGCCACTGTATTTTGCAGATTGAGACATGTATCTAATATTTTATGCTTTGAGTGGGCGAAATAGAATTGTTAACCGATTCATTATTTACTTTATTTTCTGGCTCCTTTTCTAATGTAAAAATAAAACGCATATTAAATTTTACTGCAAGATTATATAATAATAAAGGTACCAGCAGGCCAGAAACTATACCTGATAATATTATTATTGCAACATTATGAATGCCAAAAAGTTTCGTAAAAATAATTCGTACAAAAGAAAAAATAATTACATGAGAAACATAAATGTATAATGAGTGCCTGCCTAAAACTGTTAGCCATTTAAATCTGTCTTTCTTTTGAAGATAAAAGGTGAGTGTAATAATAAATGTGCAGCCGATTAATGCTAAAAATAAAAATACGAATGGCTGATAAAATTCTACAAACATATATTTACTGGTAGAGTGATTTAAATTCTGCAAAAGAAAATAAACCTGCCCGCAAATAAATGGAATAAAAATTAAAAGAACCGTTTTACCGGATTGCAAATATTTTTTACTTTTCTCATCCAATAAATAGCCGCTTATGAAATCGCCGATTGAAAAAAATACATAATAATGAAAAATATCGAACACAAGTCCGGTTGTAATATTTCGCTGATATATGATTGAGGACAGATAAAAAAGAAAAATACCCAATATAATGTTATGTAAAGCGGTAAGTTTTAAAAAATATTTTAGGAGCGCATAAACCAGCGATACATTAAAAAGGGCATATAAGTACCAAAACTGCGCCACCTCCCTCGGCATATAAAAAAGGTTGAGATAAGAGCTTACTGTTGGGTGTCCATTTGTATATTTTGTAAAAATAATCTGTAGGGAAAGTTGAATAAATCCCCATACAAAATATGGATATAATATAGAACGTACCCTGTTTTCTATGTATAATTTTATTCCTTTTTTTTGAAGACTTTTTGTAATAAATATTCCGGAAATAATAAAGAATAATGGCATTCTGAAGCTATACAAAAAAATATTAGCATACTCCAAAAAATTATAATTACCTACAGGCAAACCAGCCTCCTTAGAGCCTTCAAATACATGACGATAACATACCAGAATTATTGCGATACCCCGGGCATAATCAATCCAGCTTAGTCTCGAAGATTTCATTAAACCTCATTTTTAAATCTAAAAATTAATATTTTCTAATAATACATTATTTAAAATAGCGCCGCTGTTTTTTTCTCCCAGTGACTTTATAAATTGAATAGATTTATCATCAATATGTGAAACAGGGGCGGATGCAGAAAATACTGTAAATACTTGTTCTGCGTATGTTGCCAGCTCGCAACTATCAGCAAAATCGTTTAGTGCTGCACCTTCTATAAGAATAAAATCAACCTCTACTTTTAGCATTTTTAAAAAAGCATTCATATCTATATTAAAGAGTACTTCAGAAGGAGTGAAGTTTCCTTCTTTACAACCAATAACACTTAAACCATTTATAGTAGTTAAAAAATTAAACTGCCCTTTAAGCGGAACTTCATATTTTAATTTACCAGCAATATCTTCTATCAGTACAGCAGGGTTGTATTTTTTTGTAAGTGAGTTATTACCAAAATTTAAGTCAATAATAATTATCTTTTTTTTACTTAATAACAGGCTGGCTGCTATAGATTCTATTACTGTTGTTTTTCCGGTATTTATTTGTGTGCTGGTTATTAGAAAAATTTTATTGGAACTGTGTAAAAATTCATACCTCAGTTTTCTGATATTGTTTTTAAAGAAAATTTCTCTAGAATACTTTTTACCTTTATAATCATTTGTAACAATTTCCTGCTCAGATAATTTTTTTAAAGGAATATTATTAAGAATATTGGCAACATTCAATTTTATCTGTTTTTTAAATAAGGTTGGGGTTTTTACACGTGTGTCAAATATTTCTAAAAGCAAAAAAATTATTGAAGAAAGAAAAAACATTGATATACCAGCAAGGAACATTGTTATCATTGTTTTTTTACTCTCTGGCCCCAGTGCAGGCTGGCCTACAGCAGTTTGAATAAAATTGGTTGTAGGATCATCCTTTATTAATCCTTCTGCTTTGTAATATTTCTCAGTAATATTACTCAGCAAAGTGTTTTCTATTTCTAATTTTGTTTGTATACCGCCAATAGTTACATCACTTCCAACGGGCGCCGAATTAGCCATACCGGTGTACTTTCTTATCCGGCTCGTATAATCTGCCACTGTAGAATTTGAGGCATTCAATAAAGCATCTTCCTCGCTTACCTGCATTTTAATATCATCTAATTCTTTAGCCTTACCTGTGTTATTTTTATTTGTAGGTACAGATGATTTTGAATTTATTTCAGATCTTAAATCACTTATTTGTTTTTGCAGAACAGCATCTTCACCTCCCTTTTTTGCAAGTTCAGCAACAAGATCATTCTTTCGGTTTATCAATCGCATCACCTCATCATTATTTGATGAATTTTGTATGGGAAGTGCTCCTGCCTGTAAAAAATTAAGTCTCTCTACCAGATATTTTTTCCTGTTCAAATGTTCATTTTGTTTGCTTTTTTCCTCTGCAAGTCTTGTCTCCAGTTCTTTCACTGTTTCCATTGCACTGGTACTCAAACTTACCGGATCTATACTGCCTTGTTTTACTTTTTCATCAAAAAGTCTTTTACCAAGACTGTCAATGGTGCGTTGCTGAGAAGTAACCATCAATTTTATATCACCTGCATTTTCTTTTGTACGCTGAGAACTTAAATTTTTATAATAATTTAAAAATTCTTGTCCCATACCATTTACTACCAATGCAGAAAGACCAGGGTTATCTGACCAAAAAGTTATATCCAGATAATCAGTTCTTCCAACTCTTTCTATTAACAGATGAGCCATCATGGTTTCGTAATCGTAGCCATATAATTTAAAAAATTCTACAAGATTTTTTTCCTTTTCTGTATTAGAAGGTAATACCTGATGATTAGGTATGGCTTCCCCAAGTATTTTTATTGCCGAATCAATGTTTACAGATTTGTATATGGCCGATTCCTTTTTACTTTTTGATAATGTGATGTATGGATTTGCAGGATTTATTAGATCGTGTAATAATAATTTGTAACTAATAGCATTTATTACTTTTGGCGATTTAAAAGTTTCTATTACATTATTAAACTTTACATCAGCAGTATAAATATCAATACCTGAACTACCGTCTACTAATCTAACTTTTTCAGCAGTAAATCCCGTAGAATATTGAGCCTGGGATTTATATAATGGCTTTTTGTTTAACAGAAAAAAAAATGCTGCTATTACAGATAATAAAGAGAGTCCGATAATAATCCACTTTCTTCTTAATAAAACTTTAAAAAAATAAATGAGATCCATGTAATTAGTTGATAAGGGTAAAAATCTAAATGAAGAAAAGCCTGTTTTTTTATAAATATACGTAGTTCAGCATTAATTTTTTGGCGGATGATGTTTCATTCTGGTATTAAAGTACTCAGAAAATCTTTTTAATTCTTTTAAAATTCTTATTTTCATTACCTGGCTAAAACTTCCGCCTTTTTTAAGTGTTCTTACTCCGGTCCACACCCTGTTTTTATTAGAGCGAACTGGTTTCACCGTACCGTATTTCATTAAATCGTAGCACATCCTTCCGTCCTCTCCGTGGGTTTTGTTCATGTAAAAACCTTCCTTTAACCCAAATTCTTTTATAAATCCCATACTCATTCCGTAAGAATTTAAAAAAGGTCTTTTTAATTGCCGCACTTCGGCTATCATATCTTTAAAGGTTTCCAGTATAGAGAGTTGCCAGCGTGCAAATCCTTTTTCACTTATAAAAGAATAGCGACCGTAAACGCTTACCACACCTGCTGTTTGTAATCTCCTCACCATATTATTTGCCCAGCATGAGGGATAGATACAATCAGAATCTGCCATAAGAATATATTTTCCTGCAGCATTTTCCATCCCCATTTGCCTGCCCGGTCCCCACCCCTGTATAGGCTGGAAAAAATTTTTAATATGCAATTTATCTAGCGTATCCTGTGTTCTATCTGTTGAATTATTGTTTACTACAATAATTTCTAATGGTAGATCTGTTTCCAGTTTTGATAAACTACTTACAGTTTTTAAAATGTCAACCTCTTCATTCCATGCAGAAATAATGATACTAACTATCGGCGTTGCAGATTGTAATTTATCCAGATTGGCATTTATGTTTTTAAATACTTCATCGGGTATATCTGCAAAACAATCGTAGGTATACTCAAACTCCTTTATCCATTCGGGATTTTTTAAAATATTCATGGCCGCTAAAAAGAGAATATATTTAAAAAAGTAAAAAGTAAAAACATTTGTAAGGGTTGTTATTTAATAAAAGAGTCTGATATTAGTTAGACATCAGACTCTTTTGCGTTATTTTAAAAAAATCTAGTTCACTTTTATTAGCTTTTCTACCTTACTTAATTTACCATCAATTAAAATATTAATAATATAAGTACCAGCAAGCAGTTGCCTGCCGTTACCAAGCGAGGCTGAAATGCTGTTGCTCCCTTTTATTACATTAAGGTTTTCACTCCTAAACATTTGCTTACCATTTATGATAT
>JANXXM010000072.1 GCA_025350645.1 Ferruginibacter sp. | reverse complement strand
CTATCATCTTCCGGCTTTTCCAGTTTTTTATTTGTGCTTCTCTTTTTTTAGCCTCAGCTTTTGTCGTAAATAATTCTATGTACACAATAGTCCAATCCCCCAAACCGCCTGTAAAACCGCCATGATGGCTATTGTGCTTTCGCAATCGCTCTTCTATATCATCACCGGTAAAACCAATGTAGTATTTATTTTTCTTAACAGAATATAAAATGTAAACACTAAAAGGCATAAATAAAAAAAACCTCACATTTATGTGAGGCGCTTGTGGGAGTTACAGGGCTCGAACCTGTGACCCTCTGCTTGTAAGGCAGATGCTCTAAACCAACTGAGCTAAACTCCCTAAAACATTCTTATTTCCTGCTGCCACTCCCGATGTAAAATCGGGATGCTCTAAACCAACTGAGCTAAACTCCCTAAAATATTCTTATTTTCTGCGACCGCTTCCGATGTAAAATCGGGATGCTTTAAACCAACTAAGCTAAACCACATCTGCATTTTCGGATTGCAAATATAAGGGTTAATCTTTTACAGCAAAATTTTTTATAAATCATTATTAAGCGGTTTAAATGACCATACTAAATCATTTGTACGATTATTGATTAGAGTACTGTGGTAATGTTATTACCCTACATTTACACAAAAAAATTCCCAATGTTTTCAAGCCAATCTCCTTTTAGAATACTCGTTGTAGATGATGATGAAGATGATTTTTTTATAACCAACGAGTATATAAAAAATATGAAGGGAGATAACTACTTTGTAGAATGGCGCTATGATTATAATAGTGCACTGGAAGATATATGCAACAAAAAATACGATTTGTACCTTATTGACTATTACCTGGGCGCCAAAACCGGCCTGGAGCTAATTAGAGAAGCTATAGAAAATAAATGCGAAGAGCCGATGATAATACTTACAGGCAAAGGAACCCCGGAGGTAGATTCTGAAGCTATGCATGCTGGCGCTGTAGATTATCTGATTAAAGGAGATATGAATACCGAAAAACTGGAACGATGCATTCGGCATGTATTGAACAGAAGCAATAACCTAAGAACCCTAAGAGCAAATGAAAGAAAGTTTCGTCACATTTTTGAAAGATCTAAAGATGCCGTATTTCTTATAGATACCGATCTTAATTTTTTAGATGCCAATGATGCAACAAGCAAATTATTTGAATATTCCAAACCAGAAATGGCAGAAATTAATTTTGCCGGATTATTGGCAAAAAACCAGGATGAAATATGGCTGAAGCAAAAGTTGATAACTGCCGAAATTGAAGATAAAGAAATTGAAATGTTAACCAAAAGTGGAAACGTAGTATGGAGTATTTTGTCCCTATCCCGGGAAATTGATAATTATGGGAATGCGTTTTTTCAGGGTATTGTGCATGATATTACTGATCTTAAAAAAGCAGAAAGATCTACCCTTCGTATAGAGAAAATGGGTATGGCAGAACGGCTGGTAAGAACTCTTGCACATGAGGTAAGAAACCCTTTAAATAATATTAATCTTTCTTTGGAGCAATTGATAACAGAAATTAAAACTGAAGATGCGCAAATGTATCTGGAAATAATAACTAGAAACAGTAAGCGTATAGAAATGCTCATAAAGCAATTGCTTGGTGCATCCCGGCCAGAGATTGAGCTGCAGCAAAATAACCTTAAAGATATTCTTGATGAAAGTATTGCTGCTGCTTATGACAGAATATTATTGCGCCATATTAATTTTTCAAAATTTTATTCGTCCGAAGAAATGCCCGTTTTAGCAGATAGCGAAAAATTAAAGATAGCCTTCTTAAATATTATCATAAATGCCGTGGAGGCCATGGAAGAAAAGGGGAAATTAAGTATACAACTTACCCTGCAGAAAAACCAATACAAGATTATTATTACAGATAACGGCTGTGGTATTAGTGAAGAAAATCTTTCCCGCCTTTTTGAACCGTATTTTACTGCAAAGAAAAATGGGCTGGGACTGGGGCTTGCAGCCACAATGACTATATTACAATCGCATAATGCAACTGTGGAAGCGCATTCAGTTGTGGGTGTTGGAAGTACTTTTTTAATTACTTTACCAGTAAAAGAGTCTTTGGAACTTACAGTATAATCAATTTCATTAAAGACTGGATATACTCTTTTTGTTCACAATATAATGAGGAATAACTTCCTTTGTTATTTGTACCTGTTATTGATGTAAATTTGCGAAAATTTTATAAGCAAAGAAAAAGCCGCCCATCTGTTTCATAATTCTGTTGCACAATAAAAGCTCCGTAAAGCTGTACATGTACAAGGGAGTGACACAACAATGTTTGGTTAAGCTATTGCCTTTGTAAGGACAAAAAAACTTAACATCTCCATGAATCTTTTTGAGCAACAAAACAACGATTTTGCTAACAGACACATTGGTCCTAATGAAGAGGAAACAACAGCCATGCTACGTACCATTGGCGCAGCATCAGTTGAAGATTTGATAGCTAAAACGATACCTGCAGCCATTCGTGCACAAACTCCTTTGCAAACAGGCAGTGCAGTTAGTGAATTTCAATACCTGAAAGACCTTAAAAAAACTGCTGCTTTAAACAAAGTTTTTAAAACATATATAGGGCAGGGATATTATGGTACAATTGTGCCCTCTGTAATTTTGAGAACTGTGTTTGAAAACCCGGGATGGTACACACAATACACCCCTTACCAGGCAGAGATTGCGCAGGGTCGTTTAGAAAGTTTATTAAATTTTCAAACTATGGTGGCAGACCTTACGGGCCTGCCAATAGCCAATGCAAGTTTACTGGATGAAGGCACGGCTGCTGCAGAAGCCATGGCCATGCTTTTTAACCATAAAAATAAAAATACCGATCACATCACTGCTCCTAAATTTTTTGTGGATGAAAACGTTTTTATACAAACAAAAGATGTATTAATAACAAGAGCAGCACCCATACATATTGAACTTGTTTTTGGCAATCACCTTACTGCACATTTAGATGATACCTTTTTTGGTGCAATATTGCAATACCCCAATGCAACCGGCAATGTAGAAGATTATAAAACATTTATAAAGGCTGCACATGTTGTAGATGCCATGGTGGTAATGGCTACGGATTTACTCGCCCTTACGCTGCTTACACCTCCTGGCGAGCTTGGTGCAGATGTGGCTATTGGCAACTCTCAACGCTTTGGCGTACCCATGGGTTTTGGTGGCCCGCATGCTGCATTTTTTTCTACTAAAGATGCGTTTAAACGCAATATTCCTGGTCGTATTATTGGTGTAACAATAGATGCTCAAGGCAACCGCTGCCTTCGCATGGCACTGCAAACAAGGGAGCAGCACATTCGCCGGGAAAAGGCTACCAGCAATATTTGTACAGCACAGGCGCTATTGAGTAATATGGCTGCAATGTATGCAGTGTATCACGGTGCAGATGGTTTAAAAAATATTGCAAAACGTACTTCGCTTCTTGCAAAAACACTGAGCGATGAATTGGAAAAACTTGGTTTTGTAAATGAGAATAAATATTATTTTGATACCCTTAAAATTACCACGCCAGATGTGGCTGCAATAAGAAAAATTGCAGAAAATAATGAAATAAATTTTCATTACAATGGTAATATCATTTTTATTAGTGTGGATGAAACTACGTCTCAAAACGATGTACTAGATATTGTACATTTATTTGCCGCATCTAAAAACATTGATGGTGCTGGCGTAAGTTTTAGCAATGATAGCCTGCTTACCAATATACCGGGTGCGCTTACCCGAACTTCTGCATTTTTAACTCATCCAGTATTTAGCAGCCACCACAGCGAAACGCAGATGATGCGTTACATTAAAAGTTTAGAAAATAAAGACCTTAGTTTAAACACCTCCATGATATCTCTGGGTAGTTGTACCATGAAGCTTAATGCCGCTACAGAACTTATTCCTGTAAGCTGGCCGGAGTTTAATAATATACATCCTTTTGCACCTGCTACACAATGGAAGGGATACCAGCAAATACTTACGGAGTTGGAAGCATGGCTGAGCAATATTACCGGTTTTGCAGCTACATCTTTACAGCCAAACAGTGGCGCACAGGGAGAGTATACAGGCTTGCTTACCATAAGTGCATACCATAAACACAGAAAGGAGCAGTACAGAAATATAATTCTTATACCCATATCTGCACACGGCACAAACCCGGCAAGTGCAGTAATGGCAGGCTTTAAAGTAGTAGTTACCAAATGCGATGAGGCCGGCAATATAGATATGGAGGATATGGCTGTGCAGGTAGCAAAATATAAAGACAACCTTGCAGGCCTTATGATAACATACCCCAGTACGCATGGCGTTTTTGAAGAAACCATAAAAGACCTTTGCATACTTATACATGATAATGGCGGGCTCGTATACATGGATGGTGCAAATATGAATGCACAGGTGGGGCTTACCAGCCCGGGTTTAATAGGTGCAGATGTGTGCCATTTAAACCTGCATAAAACTTTTGCAATACCACATGGTGGAGGCGGCCCGGGCATGGGCCCTATATGTGTAAACGAAAAATTAAAACCTTTTTTGCCTGGTCACTCTGCAAGTAACGCAACCAATGAAAGTGCAACAGCTACAACCGCAGTAAGTGCTGCAAAATATGGCAGTGCGAGTATTTTATTGATAAGCTATGCCTACATAAAACTACTGGGCGCTACCGGATTAAAGAAGAGTACAGAATATGCTATATTAAATGCCAACTATATGAAGGCAAGGTTGGAAAAAGATTACAATATCTTATACACCGGCAAAAGCGGCACCTGTGCGCATGAGTTTATTATAGATCTTCGCCCGCTAAAAGCTACAGCTGCAATAGAAGCCGAAGATGTGGCCAAGCGATTGATGGATTATAATTTTCATGCACCAACGTTAAGTTTCCCTGTGGCTGGCACTATTATGATAGAGCCAACTGAAAGCGAAGACAAAGCAGAGCTGGACAGGTTTTGTGATGCCTTATTAAACATTCGTAAAGAAATAGCTGCAATAGAAGATGGCACTGCAGATAAAGCAGATAATGTATTAAAAAATGCACCCCACACACAGGCCGTAATTACTGCAAATGAATGGATAAAAAAATACAGCCGGCAGGAAGCGGCATTCCCACTGCCTTACGTAAATGAAAACAAATTTTGGCCATCTATAAGCCGGGTAAACAATACTTATGGCGACAGAAATTTAATTTGCACCTGCGAGCCGGTAAGTGCTTATGCAGACGCAGAGATGGCATAAAATATTTAATTAAAAAGGCCGGATTAGTGCTTCTGCAGAGAGGCAGTACTCCGGCCTAAATATGCACTCTTTTTTAACTTGTAATACAACGCTTTTATAAAAATTCTTGCATTGCGTTTTGATGATGTGTTTGAAAGAATTACCATCAACTTATTTCCTTCTTCTTTATTTCAATAACAGTTTTTTCTCCGGGTTTGCAGCAGCATAAGCATAAATGCTGTTTCTAATAAAATCATTGTCTGCAAAAGGCTGCAGGCTTTGTTTAAGTACATCAATATCGTTATATTGACTGTTGTCCGATATATATCCCATTCCCCAAAAACTACCCTGCTCTATTAAAAAACAAAGCTTTTCATTTTCACGTATTCCATTATCTATTAGCGCAAAACTGGGTAATTGCTCTTGCAATAGTACGAGTGCATTTTTTACTTTATTGTTATAAATGCCCGGCTCATCTAAAAATGAAAGATCATATTCTGTAAGCGGGGTTTTATCAATATAGCAAAGTTTATAATTGAGTTCAAATTCTTCTATCATTTTTTTAAGCAATACCTGTCCTTCGTGCAGCATATTAAAAACATAAGCCGCTGGCAAATTTTTCTTTCTTTTATCTATAGCGAGCCGGGTATAGCCACGTCCGTCCTCAAAACTATAAAGTCCGTATTTTTGCGCAGGTTGTTTTTGACTATAATTATATTTTGGCCATATTTTTTTTATCTCTGTACTTTCCAGTATAAGTGCATGTAACTCATTTGCACATTCTTTAAAACTAATATTAGTTACGAGCCTTAAAAACTGCTGCCGCCGGTTGCCTGCATCAATACAAGTAAAATGGCTTACTACTCTTTTTTTAATATTTATGGCTTTGCCTATGTAAATAATTTTTCCTTTTGTGTCATGAAAATAATACACACCGGGTAGAGGTGGTAGCGCATTAATTATTTTCTTATCCAGGTGGGGCGGCAGCCATTGCTCGGATGATGTTCTTTTGAGCATGGTATCAATATGCTCTAACCCGCCACTAGCAAGTATCCTGTTAAATAAAATTTCTGTAGCTTTTGCATCACCATCTGCCCGGTGGCGGTCTTGCACTGTAATATTAAGACTCCTGCACAATTTACCCAGGCTGTACGATGGCAACCCCGGAAAAGTTTTTCTGCTAAGCCGCACAGTACATAGTTTTTTTACTGAAAGTTCGTACCCGCATTTTTTAAGCTGGTGCTGCACAAAAGAAAAATCGAAGTTTACATTATGTGCCACAAAGATATTATCACATAAAAGCTCATATAATTTTTGTGCAACATCACTAAAAAGCGGGGCCGAAGAAAGCATTGCATTATTAATACCAGTAAGTGCCGTTATAAAAGAAGGTACGTTTTGCTGCGGGTTTATAAGCGTTGTAAAGTGTTGTACGGTGCGCTCGCCATCATGCACATATACGGCTATTTCTGTAATGCCATTGGCTGATGCGTGGCCACCTGTGGTTTCTATATCTACTATTGCGTACAAAAATAAAAGTTTAATAAAATGAGCGCATAAAATTTACTCTTGCAAAATACTAAACATTTTAGCCTGTTGTTAAATACTGGCTTATTATTTTTAAAAAAAAAATAATAAGCCAGTATTTTAGCTCTGTGCAACAGCATTGGCGGCAGTCTATCCCTTATTACAGTCCGACACTTTGGTCTACATTTTTTCTACTGGCAACTGTAAGGCTATTACTTAATAAAGTACTCCTAATACACTTTCTAATTCTACATTCATTCATCATTCTTTATTCAAAATACCTCATTCCTAATTCAAAAAAAAAACCCTACAAATTTCCCCTCAATTCCTGTTCTCTCTCCAACGCTTCAAACAGGGCTTTAAAATTTCCTTTCCCGAAACTCTTTGCACCTTTGCGTTGTATAATCTCAAAAAAGAGTGTGGGCCTATCCTGCAGCGGTTTGCTAAAAATTTGCAACAGGTAACCTTCTTCATCTTTATCTATTAAAATGCCCAGTTCGCTTAGTGGTGCAAGGTCTTCATCTATCTTACCTACTCTATCCAGCACATCTGCATAATAACTTGCAGGTATTTTTAAAAAATCTACGCCACGGCTTTGCAAGTCCGTAACAGTTTCTATAATATTATTGGTAGCAATGGCTACATGCTGCACCCCTTCGCCGTTGTAAAAATCCAGGTACTCTTCCACCTGGCTTTTCTTTTTTCCTGCTGCGGGTTCATTTATAGGAAACTTTACAAAGCCATTTCCATTGCTCATTACCTTGCTCATTAATGCAGAGTATTCTGTGGAAATATCATTATCATCAAAGCTTAAAATATTTTTAAAACCCATTACTTCTTCATAAAATTTTACCCAGGGGTTCATCTGGTTCCAGCCTACATTACCTACACAATGATCTACGTAAAGCAGTCCTGCCGCAGGTGGGTTATAATTAGATTCCCATTTTCTAAAACCGGGCATAAAAATACCTTTGTAATTTTTTCGTTCTATAAAAAGATGTACCGTTTCGCCGTAAGTGTGTATACCACTCATTATACATTCACCATTATCATCTGTAAGTTTTTGTGGTTTCATATAACTTTTTCCGCCACGACTGGTAGTTTGTTCCCACGCATCACTAGCATCATCTACCATCAATGCTAAAAACTTTACACCATCGCCGTGTTTGCTCACATGGGCTGCTATATCATTATCCTGCCGCAAGGCTGTGGTAAGTACGAAAGTGAGTTTGTTCTGCCGTAACACATAGCTTACTTTATCTTTCATACCGGTTTCCGGCCCGGAGTATGCCAGCGATTGAAACCCAAATGCTGTTTTGTAAAAATTGGCAGCCTGCTTTGCGTTGCCTACATAAAATTCCACATAATCTGTGCCTTTAAGCGGTAAAAAATCTGTATTCGCAACTGGTAATAATGTTGCATTTTTTGAAAGGATTTCCATAATATTTATTTTAAAATGTTTTGAAACGCAATGATAGATGAAGATGTAGGAGAATGTCTTTGACATGTATTAGACTAAGAGCCTGCAGCATGTACAAAAGCAAAAGCCTTTAAGAGTGTACTAACGAAAATTATTATCGCAGCATTATTGTTGTACCTGCCACAGGAGAGTACCCGCGGCATCCATTGCCAGCACTACCATAAGCAGGTTGTAGCTGCAGCGTTTATCATTAAATATTTTATGAGGATAATTCGGTGTCATTAAAGAATAAAATTACATTAAATATTGTCCAAATCATATATTCTGTTTATTATAATAAAAAGTTTGGATTATATTTTCAAATAAAAAATAAAACTTTTTTTCCCTTTACCCTAAGTTTGCCTTATGAAAAAAGTAGGCATACTCGGCGGCGGCCAACTCGGCAGAATGTTATTACAGGCAGCAGCCAATTACCCCGTAGAAACTTTTGTAATGGAAAACGACAGCAATTGCCCTGCTGCACATCTTTGCCAGCATTTTATAATGGGTGATATTACCAGCTTTGATGACGTATATAATTTTGGTAAAGTGCTGGATGTGCTTACTATAGAAATAGAAAATGTAAACGTAGAGGCACTGCAAAAACTGGAAGCAGAAGGTGTAACTATTTACCCCAAACCGGCCATATTAAAAATAATAAAAAGTAAAATTTTACAAAAGCAATTTTATAAGGATAAAGAAATTCCATCCGGTGATTTTATTATTACTAACTCAATAGATGAATTGAAAGACCATCTTCACTTTTTACCGGCCGTGCATAAAATATCTCAAGGTGGTTACGATGGCAAAGGCGTTTGCATCATGCACAAGCCAGAAGATATTATCAATGGTTTTGATGCACCTGCTGTGCTGGAAAAAAAGATGGAAATTTATAAAGAGCTGTCGGTAATAATTGCGGTAAATAGTAAAGGAGAAACGGCCATTTACAATACGGTTGATATGGTGGTGGATCAGCATTTAAATTTACTAAGCTATCAGATAAGCCCGGCAGTAATTCCAGAAAAATTATTGTGGAAAGCAGAAGCAGTAGCCCTTATGGTGGTAAAGGCTTTTAACAGCCCCGGCATTTTTGCTGTAGAACTTTTTGCCGATAAGGAAGGAAATATATGGGTAAATGAAACCGCACCAAGGGTACACAACAGCGGCCATCATAGTATAGAAGCATGCTATAGCAGCCAGTTTGATATGTTGTGGAGGATAATGCTGGATTATCCTTTGGGCAATACAGATCATATTTTATCTGCAGCTATTGTAAATATTGTAGGGGAGCAAGGGCATACCGGCTCTGCACACTATGAGGGGTTAAACGAAGTGCTTGCCATGGATAATGTTTTTGTACATATTTATGGAAAAAGCCAGACAAAGCCCGGTAGAAAAATGGGCCACGTAACTATTTTGAGCAACGAACCACAGGAGTTACTGCACAAAGCCAATCAGATAAAAAATATATTATTTGTGAAAACGGTATAATTTTTTATTATTAATTAAAGCCATTTATACTTTTTTCCGGCATCACAAAACTTATACAAGTATTTTTGCGCATAGTACAAAAAATTATGCTGATGATCTTTTTTAAATTACAAAGAGTTTTTTTTTATTTAATGATTATTTCCTGCCTGTTTATATTAAACAGTTGCGGCAACAGCGATAAAAAAATACAGGCAGATGCGAAACCTGCTGCACCACCACCACCGCCCCGTGTAGATGGTTATATTGTAAAAACCGCACCTGTTAGTGAAGACCTGGAACTGCCTGGTACTATAATGGCAAATGAATCTACAGAAATACACCCTGAAATTTCCGGCAGACTTACGTATTTAAACACTACAGAAGGTAAACCTGTGAGCAAAGGAGCCATGATTGCAAAAATTTATGATGGTGATCTTACGGCACAGTTAAACAAATTAAACTTACAGGCACGAGTAGCAGAGCAAACTGCAAAGCGTTATAACGAATTATTAAAAATAGACGGGGTAAGCCGGCAGGAGTATGATATGCAGGTACTCAATATTAGCAATATAAAAGCAGATATGGCCATTGTGAGAAGTAATATTATGCGTACAGAAATACGGGCACCGTTCTCCGGCACATTAGGTTTAAAAATGATGAGCCCAGGTGCGTATGTAACTCCGCAAACTATTCTCACCAGCATCCGCCAAAACAGTGAGCTTAAAATTGATTTTACCCTACCCGAAAAATATGCTTCTAAAATGACAACCGGGCAGCTGATAGACTTTACTACAGAAGGTAATCCCAAAAAATATACCGCTAAAGTTATAGCTACAGAAATGAGTATAAGTGCAGATAGCAGGAGCCTGCATGTAAGGGCACTGGTTATTCAAAAAGATAACACACTCTTGCCAGGTTCTTTTGTAAAAGTTCAAACAAAATTTGATCCCGATCCTGCTGCGATAAGTATACCCACCCAAGCCATAATTGCAGAGGCAAGAGGCAAAAAAGTTATTGTTTACCGCAGCGGCAAAGTATCTTTTGATGAGGTGCAAACAGGTATAAGAGATTCATCTATGGTGCAGATTACTGCTGGTTTAAAAGCAGGAGATACTATTATTACCACAGGCATAATGAGTATGAAACCAGGTGGAACAGTAGTACTGGGCACTGTTAAATAAAATAATAAAGCTATACTGTAAAACAATGGTTCGATTGGGGAAAGGCAAGTGAGGATTTATGAATGTTGAGTGCTCAATTATAAACTTAAATGAGAAATTGACTGTACATGATTTACTTAACCTTTAAGTATTTACTTTTTCTTTGTAATATTATTTCAAAGCCTACGGAAACCCGTAATACTGACGCATATTTTTAGAAAAGAAATCGTCTAAAATAATAAAAATAGTATTTTACACAATGGCTTTCTATTTGCCATACAGCAATAAACAGCAACTCTTAAAGATTTAAAATAATCTAATGGTTGTTGGAAAAAAGGATTAGTAAAAATATGTTGCATGATCTGCTAAAAATAAAAAATAATCGTATTGAATATTTCAGAATTTAGTTTAAGAAGACCGGTATTTGCCATTGTACTTAATATTGTAATAGTATTATTTGGTGCCATTGGTTATAGTTTTTTGGGTGTGAGGGATTATCCTGCACTGGACCCTCCCAATATTAATGTACGCACTTCTTACCCCGGTGCCAATGCAGAAATTATAGAAACACAAATTACCGAGCCACTGGAGAAAGCCATTAATGGCATTGCAGGTATAAAAAATATCAGCTCCCAAAGTTCTCAGGGCAGCAGCAACATCACTGTGGAATTTGAATTGGGTACAGAGCTGGAAGCTGCCGCAAATGATGTAAGAGATAAGGTTTCGCAGGCTGTACGCTCCCTCCCCAGCGATTTGGATGCACCGCCAGTAGTGGCCAAAGCAGACAACAGCAACGACCCTGTGGTAATAGTTTTACTGCAAAGTAATAAAATGAATGCGCTGGAAATAACGGAGTTTGCTACCAATAATATTGTAGAAAAAATACAAACGGTACAGGGCGTAAGTGGTGTAAATGTATGGGGCGAAAAAAAATATGCCATGCGCATTTGGTTTGATCCTGCAAAAATGAGTGCCTTTTCCCTCACCCCTAAAGATGTGCAAAATGCATTGCTGAAAGAAAATGTAGAACTGCCTGCCGGTAAAATATCCGGCAATGCTACAGAACTGGGTATACGAACTTTTGGAAAATTAAATACAGAAGATGAATTTAATAATCTTATCATAAAAAATATTTCCGGCACAGATGTAAAGTTAAAAGATATTGGCTACGCAGCCCTTGGGCCGGAAAATGAAGAGAGTGTTTTAAAAGAAAGCAATGTGCCTATGATAGCCATTGCCATTGTGCCGCAGCCTGGCACCAACTACATTGCAATATCTGACGATGTGCAAAAAAGACTGGCAGAAATTAAAAAAGAACTCCCAAAAGATATGCGGATGGAAGTATCTTTTGACCAAACAGAAAACATCCGGAAATCTATAAATGAGGTAAAAGAAACGCTGCTTATTTCTTTTATACTTGTAGTTATAATCATTTATTTATTTTTTAGGGATTGGCTCATTGCCCTTCGTCCGTTAATAGATATTCCGGTTTCTCTTATCGGTGCATTCTTTATTATGTACCTCTCGGGCTTTACTATAAATGTATTGTCATTGCTTGCTATTGTACTCGCTACAGGGCTTGTAGTGGATGATGGTATTGTAGTAACGGAAAATATTTATAAAAAAATGGAAGAAGGTATGGACCGCTGGCAGGCTGCAAAAGAAGGATCCAAAGAGATTTA
>JANXXM010000039.1 GCA_025350645.1 Ferruginibacter sp. | reverse complement strand
CTGCAAATAAATCTAAATTTATTTTTATAATGAATTAAATTTACAGTTAACTATATGCAATTACAATTTGTGATAGTTACAATTGCTTATTCATGAGATACAATTTCCCTGTTTTCCTTATTGCCATTTCTCTGTTATCATGTACTAAAAAAACAGAAAAACCACTTTTTCAATTAGAAGAAAATACAGGTATTCAATTCAATAATAAAATTGTAGATGGCCCGCTGGAAAACAGTTTTCTGTTTCGCAATTTTTATAATGGCGGCGGCGTGGCTACCGGCGATATTAATAATGATGGCCTTGCAGATGTAATGCTTACCAGCAATATGGGAGAAAATAAATTATATCTCAATAAAGGTGCAATGAAGTTTGAAGATATTTCTATAACAAGCGGAATGAAACAGGATAGCATGTGGAGCACGGGCGTAACTTTTGTGGACATAAACAATGATGGCTGGTTAGATATTTATGTATGCAACTCCGGCCATATGACGAATGGCAACAGAAAAAACAAGTTATACATCAACAATAAAAACAACAGCTTTACTGAGGCTGCCGCACAATACCATTTAGATATATCTGCTTACTGCACGCAGGTTTCGTTTTTTGATTATGATAACGATGGTGACCTGGATTGTTTTATGATAAACAACAGCCCAATGCCCGTGAATACTTTAAATAATTCTAACCGCAGAGATCTGGCAGATTCTGCCTGGAATGTGCCTGCATTTTTAAAAGGTGGCGGCGATCATTTATACAGAAACGATTCGGGAAAATTTACAGAAGTTACGCAGCAGGCGGGTATTCATGGAAGCCTTATCAGTTTTGGGCTTGGCGCATCTGTAGGAGATATTAACGGGGACGGTTACTTAGATATTTATGTGGCAAACGATTCTTACGAAAGAGATTATGTATACATCAATCAAAAAAACGGAACCTTTAAAGATGATACAGAAAACTGTGTGCAGCACACTAGTTTTTCTTCTATGGGTGCAGATATGGGAGATATAAATAACGATGGCTACCCGGAAATTTTTACAACAGATATGCTGCCCGAAGATGATTACCGGCTAAAAACGCTGGGCGCTTTCGATAATATAGATTTATACCAAAGTAAATTAAAATCTGGATTTTACCACCAGTATATGAAAAACTGTTTGCAGTTAAATAACAAGAATGGTACATTTTCAGACATTGCAAATTACAGCGGCGTATCTGCAACAGACTGGAGCTGGGGCGCTGTTTTTTTTGATGCAGATAATGATGGCTACAATGATTTGTATGTATGCAACGGTGTAAACAGAGATGTGACCAATTTAGATTTTATGGATTTTTTTGCTAATGATGTAATGCAAAAAATGATACTCACCGGTAAAAAAGAAAGTGTGGATGAAGTACTGAAAAATATTCCTGAAAACAGGAAGAAGAATAAAATGTATCGCAACAAAGGCAATTTACAATTTGAAGATGCAGGCGATGCATGGGGGTTTACTCAACCTTCTTTTAGCAACGGCACTGCTTATGCAGACCTGGACAATGACGGAGACCTGGACCTGATTGTAAACAACATTAACGGCCCTGCATTTGTTTATAAAAACAACAGCAGGGCAATAAATAAAAATAATTTTATCGGCATTAGTTTAAAAGGCAATGCACAAAATACTTTTGCCATAGGAAGCAAAATAAATATTTACACAGGCAACGAAATTTTAAACAGAGAAATAATTCCAAGCCGTGGTTTTCAATCATCCGTAGATTATAAACAAATTATTGGCCTTGGCACAAGAAAAAAAATAGATTCTTTAAAAGTAACCTGGCCAGATAGAACTGTATCTACTTATTATAACACTCCTATAGATTCATTTTTAGTTTTACAACAGCCCTTACATTTAACTACACCGCCAAATAATTTTGCTCCTGCTCCTACCCTTTTTACTTTATTGAAAAGCAGTTTTGACAAACATGCAGAAGATGAAAATGTAGATTTTTATTATGAGAGAAATATTCCGGAAATGCTTTCGCACGAAGGACCAAAAACTGCAGTTGCAGATGTAAACGGCGATGGGCTGGAAGATATTTATGTTGGCGGCACACAGGTGCACCCCGGGCAAATTTATTTACAAACAACTACTGGCACATTTATAAAAAAAGATGAGCCTGGTTTTAAACAATTTTTAGATTTTGAAGATGATGCAGTCTTGTTTTTTGATGCAGATCATGATGGTGATATGGATCTTTTTATAGGATCGGGTGGTAATAAAAACCCACCAGGCAGCAGGGAATTACAACACCGTTTATTTAAAAATGATGGCAAAGGAAATTTTGTACTTGATGTAGCTGCTTTTCCGGGTAATGATATGAACATAGGAACAGTAGCAGCGTACGATTTTAACGGAGATGGTTTTGAAGATCTTTTTATTGGTGGAAGAAATATACCAAGAGAATATGGAACTGCGGCACAAAGTTATTTATATGTAAACGATGGCAATGGTCATTTTAAAGATATTGCTGCTACAAAAAATACAGCTATTTCTCACATCGGTATGGTTACCGGTGCAGTGTGGGCAGATGTTACCGGTGATGCAAAGAAAGAATTAATTATAACTGGAGAATGGATGACACCGCATATTTATTCTTTTAACGGAGATCATTTTGTTGAAATAAAAACGGCTTTAAATGAACTGTTTGGCTTGTGGCAAACCATTGCTGCCACAGATATAAATGGCGATGGAAAACAAGATCTTATAATAGGCAATATTGGAGAAAATTTTTACTTGCATCCCGACGCAACTCATCCCGTAAAACTTTGGATAAACGATTTTAACCAAAACAGCACCGTAGATAAAATTCTTACCTATACTATTGATGGAACAGACAAACCTGTTTTTTTAAAAAAAGAATTGACTGATCAATTTCCCGGACTCAAAAAACAAAATTTAAAACATGCAGACTATGCCACTAAAACGATTCAACAGTTATTTAAAAAAGAATTGATTGATAAAGCAGTGGTTAAAAAGTTTACTTATTGCAGTTCTATCATTGCCATTAATAACGGCAAAGGAAATTTTGTTGTACAAAAATTACCTGTGCGGCTGCAACTATCCTCTGTAAATGCAATACAGGTTGCAGATGTAAATAACGATGGCAAACCAGATATCATAGCAGGAGGAAATAATTTTAATTTTCCGCCACAGTTTGGCAGGCTGGATGCAAGCTTTGGCGATGTTTTAATAAATAAAGGAAACAGCATTTTTGAGTGGATGAGTCCATCGGCATCCGGCATTAATTTGCCCGGAGAAATAAAGGATATTAAAACGATAAAGGGAAAAAAGAACAGTTATTTTATTATAACACAAAATGAAAAAGCGCCGGTTTTATATCAGCTAAAAAAATAATTATTACCGGTGTATCGATCTTGTATTCAATTTGAAAAATAATTTTTACTATATTTTAAAAGCTAAAGCAGTAATAAAATTATCTATTGCTGCATTTGTGTTACCATTATTTTTAAATTGCTGTAAACAAAAAGCTATTGAAGAAAAAAAACTTTTTACCTTAACGGACAGCAGCGGGATACATTTTACTAACACCGTAACAGATACTAAAAAAGACAACAGTTTTGATTACCGTAATTTTTATAATGGTGGAGGCGTTGCCATCGGCGATATAAATAATGATGGCCTTGCAGATGTAGTGCTTACCAGCAATATGGGAGAAAATAAATTGTTTCTCAATAAAGGTAATATGAAGTTTGAAGATATTTCTGCAACATGCGGCATGAAGCAGGACAGCATGTGGAGCACCGGTGTAACTATGGCAGACGTAAACGGAGATGGCTGGCTGGACATATACATTTGCAACTCCGGCCATATAAACGATGGCAACAGAAAAAATAAATTATACATCAATAATCATAACCTAAGCTTTACGGAATCTGCTGCACAATACGGATTAGCTGTGTCCGGCTATTGCACACAGGCATCTTTTTTTGATTATGATATGGATGGTGATTTGGATTGCATCATCATTAACAACAGCCCTGTACCCTTTGGTTCCCTTAATTATGCAAACATGCGGGATGCAGATATTTCTACTTGGAATGTTGCAGAAAATTTAAAAGGTGGCGGCAATCATTTATACAGAAACGATAACGGTCATTTTATAGAAGTTACCAAAGAGGCCGGCTTGCATTCTGGCCTGTTAAGTTTTGGTTTGGGTGTTTCTGTAGGCGATATAAATAACGATGGCTATCCGGATATTTATGTAGGAAACGATTTTATTGAAAAAGATTATTTATACATCAACCAAAAAAACGGAACATTTAAAGATAAGCTGGAAGAGTGTGTGCAGCAAACCAGTATGTCTTCTATGAGCAGCGACCTTGCAGATATAAACAACGACGGCTACCCAGAAATATTTACAACCGATATGCGGCCTGAAGATGATTATCGTTTAAAAACTACGGGCACTTTCGATAATTATGATTTGTATAAAAGTAAACAAAAAGCAGGGCTCTATCACCAGTTTGTAAAAAATGCTTTACAAATAAATAATAAAAACGGTACATTTTCTGAAGCTGCAAATTATACTGGCATGTCATCAACAGACTGGAGCTGGGGCGCATTACTTTTTGATGCTGATAATGACGGACTGAACGATGTGTTTGTTTGCAATGGCATAAATAAAGATTTGGGTAACCTGGATTTTTTAGATTTTTTATATAACGATGTTTACAAAGAAATAAAGGAAACCGGTAAAAAGCAGGAAATAAATGAACTACTAAAACGATTGCCCGTAACGCCTCTACCTAACCGCATTTTTAAAAATACCGGTAACTTTAAATTTACCGATGCAGGCGAAATGTGGGGCTTAAATAAACCAACTTTTAGTAACAGCATTGCTTACGGCGATCTGGATAATGACGGTGATTTGGATATCATCATCAACAACGAAAACCAACCGGCATCTGTTTATAAAAATAACAGCAGGCAAATAAATAAAAATAATTACATCGGCATAAATTTAAAAGGTACAGGCAAAAATACATTTGCTATAGGCACTAAAATAAAAATTTATAAAGCTGGTGAAATTTTTTACAGAGAAATAGTTCCTTCCCGTGGGTTTCAATCATCAGTAGATTATAAACAGATTATAGGACTGGGAAAAAATACAACAGTAGATTCTATGCTCATCATATGGCCAGATAGAACGTTTACAAAATTTGATAACCCGGCAATAAATAAAGTGTACCAAATACAACAGCCTTTGCAAAAAGGAAAGATGTATAATTATGCTATACCCGCAAAAGAAACGATATTATATTCTGTAAAAAATAATTTTGAAAAACATACAGAAGATGATTATGTAGATTATTATTATGAGAGAAATTTACCTGAGATGCTTTCGCAGGAAGGACCGCATATTGCAAAAGGCGATGTGAACGGTGATGGACGAGAAGATATTTATATTGGCGGTGCAAAAGGACAGCCCGGACAATTGTATTTACAAACAGCTACAGGTTTCGTAAAAAAAGATGAACCCGTTTTTAAACAGTTCGCAGATTTTGAAGATGTAGCAGTAACTTTTTTTGATTGCGATGGCGACGGTGATCTGGATTTATTTATAGGCGCAGGAGGCAATAATGTACAGCCGCAGGAGCGGCAATTGCAACATCGTTTATACAAAAATGATGGCAAAGGAAATTTTGAAATTGATACACAGGCTTTTCCGATAAACAATATGAATATTGCAGTGGCAGTTGCAAATGACTTTGATGGCGATGGCGATGCGGATCTTTTTGTGGGTGCAAGAAGCGTTCCTTTTTCTTACGGTGTTTCTCCCCAAAGTTATTTGTATGTAAATGATGGCAAAGGCCATTTTACAGATGCTATCAATACATTAAATAAAGATATTGGTACAATAGGAATGGTAACTGGTGCTGTGTGGGCAGATGTAGCAGGAGATAATAAAAAAGAATTAATTATTGTGGGTGAATGGATGACGCCCAGGATATTTTCTTATACCGACAAAAAATTTACAGAAATAAAAAATACAAATCTTACTGAATTATACGGTTGCTGGCAAACAGTTGCAACAGCAGATGTAAATGGCGATGGCAGGGAAGATATCTTATTAGGAAACATAGGAGAAAATTTTTATTTAAAGCCTGATGAAAAACATCCCGTAAAAATGTGGCTTAACGATTTTGATAAAAACGGAACAACAGACCAGTTTATAACAAGAACCATTGATGAAAAAGATATGCCGGTATTTTTAAAAAAAGATATTACCGAACAGTTTCCTTTTTTGAAAAAAGAAAATTTAAAAAACAGTGATTTTGCAGTAAAATCTATTCAGCAATTATTTGTAAAAGATTTAGTTGACAAAGCTGTTGTGAAAAAATTTAATTTTTGCAGTTCTGTTGTAGCCATCAATAATGGAAATGGAACTTTTACTGTTCAAAAATTACCGATGGAGGCACAGCTTTCCAATGTCGCCAGCATTTGTGCAGTTGATGTAAATGATGATAATAAACCAGATTTGATTATCGGCGGCAATAAATTTGGTTTTCCGCCACAGTTTGGAAGATTAGATGCAAGCTTCGGAAATATTTTAATAAACAATGGCAAAGGAAATTTTAATAGTATGCCAGCAATGCTATCAGGAATTAATATTACCGGGGAAGTAAAAGATATTATCAGCATACCATCAGGCAATAAAAAATATATTATTGCAGTACGCAATAATGATTTTCCGCTTATGTATCAATTAAAAAATAATGCAAAAAAATAATTTTCATATTTTCTTTCTCGTATTCTCCTGCCTGGTATTGCTAGTGGCATGCAAACCAAAACCGAAGGAAACACCGATGTTTGTTACACTGGATAATAAAAAAACCGGGCTAGATTTCAATAATAATCTTTCGTACAATAAAGATTTTAATCTTTTTAAGTACATGTATTTTTATAATGGTGGTGGTGTAGGCGCAGGCGATTTTAATAATGATGGAAAAATAGATTTGTTTTTTGCCTCAAACCAGCATCAGAATAAAATATATTTAAATGAAGGAGCTTTGCATTTTAAAGATGTTACAAAAGAGGCCGGCATACCAGATGATGGTGGCTGGAGCACAGGTATATCTGTAGTGGATATAAACAATGATGGCTTACTGGATATCTATATTTGCCGGGTGGGTAAATATGAAATATTAAATAGCAAAAATCAATTGCTTATTTGCACCGGCATAAATAAAAACGGTGTGCCTTCTTACAAAGATGAAGCAGCGGAATATGGATTAGATTTTTCTGGTTTCAGTACACAGGCTGTCTTTTTTGATTATGATAACGATGGTGATCTGGATATGTTTTTACTGAATCATTCTGTACACCAAAACGGAACTTTTAAACCGAGAGCTGATTTCCTTGGTACCTATAATGATTTATCCGGCGATAGAATTTACCGCAACGATTTCTCCCCCTCTGCCGGAGGGGGGCGTGGGGAGGCTCACTTTACCGATGTTACCAAACAAACCGGCATACAGAGTACAGCCATTGGTTATGGTTTGGGAATTTGCATTGCAGATATTAACCTGGATGGCTATCCGGATATTTATATCGGAAACGATTTTCATGAAAATGATTACCTATACATCAACCAAAAAAACGGAACGTTTAAAGAAGAAGGCGAGCAACGCATGATGCATACCAGCCAGTTTTCTATGGGAGTAGATGTTGCAGATATCAATAACGATGCATTTCCCGAAATTATTTCGATGGACATGCTTCCCTCCGATCCGTATATTTTAAAAAGATCCCTTGGCGAAGATGCGTATGATATTTTTAATTTTAAAATCAGCAGCGGCTACTCACACCAGTACACCCGCAATAATTTGCAATACAACAGGCGCAATGGTATGTTTAGCGAAGTGGGTTTGTATGCGGGTGTGGCAGCCACAGACTGGTCATGGTCTGCACTGTTTACTGATTTTGATAATGATGGATTAAAAGATCTTTTTATTTCCAACGGCATTCCAAAGCGGATGAATGATATTGATTACATCAACTTTATTTCCAACGGCGAAGTGCAGCAAAAAATTCATGAAAATAATATGGATGAAAAAGATCTTGCATTAATAAATAAATTTCCTGAAATAAAACTGCCCAATAAATTTTACAAAAATAATGGCGATCTTTCTTTTACTGATGAGGAAAAACGCATTGAAGATAATCCGCTCACTTTTTCCAACGGAAGTATTTATGCAGACCTGGATAATGATGGCGATGCAGATATTGTAACCAGTAATATAAATGCTGCTGCGCTCGTTTATGAAAATACCCAGAGCCAGCCAAACATGCTATCGTCTATAAAAATAAATTTAATAGGTACGCCCCAAAACATACATGCACTTGGTGCAAAAATAATTATGTATGCCAACAAAACAGAAGTGCGTACTTATGAAAAATATCCTGTAAAAGGTTTTTTAAGCAGTATGGAAACGCCGTTGCTGCTGGGTGTTGTAAATACGGTCATTGATTCTGTTTTAATAATATGGCCGGATAATACTTACGAGAATATCGGAAATCTTAGTGGCAAGACTTTAGTGAATATTGAATATAAAAAAGGATTGCCAAAGTATGATTATACCCGGTTGACAGAACGATTAAAAAATCCTGCAAAAGAAATGGCTGATATAACCAAAGAAGTAAACGTTAATTATTTGCATGAAGAAAATCATTTTGTAGAATTTGACAGAGAGTCTTTAATACCCAGAATGTTTTCTACAGAAGGCCCTGCACTTACTGTGGGTGATCTTAATAAAGATGGATTGGAAGATATTTTTATCGGCAGCAGCAGAGATAAAAAACCGGCGATATTTTTACAACAAACCAACGGCAAATTTATAAAAAGCCTGCAGCCAGTTTTAGACAAAGACAGCCTGTATGAAAATACCGATGCCTGCTTTACAGATGTAAATAATGATGGCAATATTGATCTTGTTATTGCAAGTGGTGGCAATGAATTTTTTGGAAATGATTTTCATAATACCCCAAGAATATATTTGAATGATGGCAAAGCAAATTTTACAAAAGCAGACAATCCTTTCGGAGAACTTTATTTAACCGCATCCTGCGTTGTGCCTTATGATTTTAATGGCGATGGATTTGTAGATTTATTTATAGGTGCAAGAGCTGTGCCTTACGAATACGGACAAATTCCTCAATCGTATTTATTGCTGAATGACAAAACAGGGAAGTTTAAAAATGTCACTGATCAATATGCAGCAGGCTTATCGCATATCGGTTTTGTAACACAGGCCTTGTGGTTTGATATTGATAAAGACGGCGACAAAGATTTGTTGGTTTCGCAGGAATGGGGCGGCATTACTGCATTTATAAATAACCATAATACCTTTACTAAAAAAGAACTGACAGATAAAAAAGGATGGTGGAATTTTATGCTTCCCTTTGATGCAGATAATGATGGGGACATAGATTTGCTTGTAGGTAACCTGGGCACCAACAGCCGCTTAAAAGCATCTGAAAGCGAGCCGGTAAAAATGTATTACAATGATTTTGATGGCAACGGAAAAAAAGAACAGATTCTTACTCATTTTTTAGATGGCAAAGAAATTTGTTTTGCAAATAAGGCGGAGCTGGAAAAGCAACTTCCCCCTGTAATGAAAAAGAAATTTTTGTATGCAGAAGATTTTGCAAAAGCAAGTCTTGCTGAACTCTTTACACAAACTAAACTGGATAATGCGCAGATGTTTACTGCAAATTATTTTTCCAGCGCAATATTAATAAACAAAGGCAACCTGCAGTTTGAAACCAAAGCATTGCCCATGGCTGCGCAACTTACTTCATTTAAAGATGCAGTTATTGTGGATGCTAATGGAGATAATTTGCCTGATGTTTTTATGGCTGGAAATTATTATGATAACAATATTGAAATGGGCAGGTATGATGCAGATTATGGAACAATACTAATTAATAAAGGCAATGGTAATTTTAGTTGCGAAACATTGAATGGCTTGCAAATAAAAGGACAGGTGCGGCATATAAAGCCCATAACAATTGGCAAACAACAGGCTTATATTATTGCCAGAAATAGTGATAGCGCAATTGTTGTAAAATTTAAATAGAAAAAATAATAACCAATGAAAAAAATTGTAACGCTTTATTTGATTTTAACAGGGTTTTCTTTACTGGTAAATGCACAGGCTTTTATGGAAAGATATTATGATGAAGACTGGAATCAAGTGCCGGGTGCAGACATTGCAAGGTTTTACAGCATATCGAAAAAAACAGATTCCGGGTGGGGTACAAAGGAATATTACCTTACCGTAAATAGAATTCAAATGATTGGTCTGTTTGCAGACAAAGAAAAGAGCATTAAAAATGGAAATTTCTATTATTATTATCCTGATGGAAAGATTAAAAGTGCAGGACGTTACGAAAATAATGCACGGACTGGGCTTTGGCTAAGTTTTTATAATGATGGTTCTCTAAAAGATTCATTAAATTATGATGGAGGTCATCTGAAAGATATATCAATGAGCTGGTACAGAAACGGTTTTGCAAAAGATTCAGTCATAATGCACAAGGGTGGTCATGGCGTTAAAGTATCGTGGTTTGATAATGGTAATCCTTCTGAAGCCGGTATCTACACCGAGTTTGACAAAAAAAATGGCAAATGGAAATATTTTCATAAAAATGGAAATCTCAGTTCAGAGGAAGTTTATGATACTGATATTTTGCTCAACAAAAAATTTTACAATGAAGATGGATCTCCTGGAGATACAAGCCAAGGGGAAAGACCTGCATCTTTCCCAGGTGGAGGAAAAAAATGGTCTAAATTTATTTCCTCTCAGTTATATTTTCCAAGCAGGTTAGAATTTCAGAATGTTGCAGTTGCATCTGTTATGGTAACCGCTACATTAAATGAAGAAGGAGAAGTCATAGATGCCGAAGTAATTGTACCACTTCATCCTGAGTTTGATAAAATAGCATTGAATGCCATAAAAAAATCACCAAAATGGCAACCCGCTGTTTCTCACAATAGAAAAGTATATTCTACCATAAAACAAACGGTGAGCTATTCACAATCTGTAGGGTATTAAAAAACTTTTTAAAATTACATTATCGGATAGTAAATTTTTGTAACCCACTTTGTGCTGTCTGCTTCTTTAGACCTGTCAGTTACCAGCGATTGAAAAGAAATTGCAGGAGATAAAATATGGTAATCATCCATATATATTTCTAGTTTTTTAATGGCATCTTCAGCAGTGGCAGCACCGCCTTTGGTTTGCGCAATTAAAATTTTACCAGCAACCATCTTTTTAATAATAAAATTATCGGTGTTTGGTATTGCTTTACTAATGGGAATAGCAACCATAGTTTTAAAACGACCGCTATCCTGCACTATATGCAGCATGGGGTTATTGGTTTCTGTAACGCCACTTTTTGCAATGTAATTTTTCAATCCATTTATCAACTCATAAATTTCCGCTGTAGCAGGGTAATGAGTAAATTCTTTTTTTGAAGAAATTAATAAAGTGTCCTTTACCATACTGTGTTCTATTTTTAATCCGTATAAGTTTTCTTTATTTTCTAAAAAATTTCTTAGCGCTTTAAAAATATCATCGGCATTTGCCTGCATTTGTTTTTGCTTAAAATAATTACCCCATTTTTTAAACAAATTTTTCTCGGGAGCAGATTCTCCCTCCCATTGAAATGCTGTAGTATCTCTGTTGATTGGTATAATATTTATTAGAGAATTTATTCGCTCCCCATTATTTTTTATAATTACACTGTCACCCATTGTCATTTTCCAGTTTACGGCATATTCCACATTTTTATAGTTAAATAAAGAGTCTGTTTTATTGCTTGCATCTGCCGGCCACCACTTATGCCAGCCTTTTTCATCCAGCAAAAAACGGGTTGCATTATTGGTAGAGGTATTTACGTACATAAAATTTTTAAAGTGAACTGTAGCAGGGGAAAAAAAATAAGTAAATGCAAGAACACCAGCAGCAACAATTGACAAAAACAGCAATAATTTTTTCATAAATAATTAATATAAGCGCAAAGTAATTCAAACAAAATTTAAAATAATAATTATCCTTAATTATACCGTCCGCTTTGGGTATAATATTTTATATTTAGCAATCTTAAAACTATTTTGTATGAAAAAAATTTGCTGTATTTTAATTGCAACGTTTGCGGTTGCTGTTTGCTTTTCTCAAAAAACAGACACCTGGAAAATAGTGGCAGATAAAATAGATCCAAAAGATTATTATGGTGTAACTGTTGCAAATGGTGTTATCGGTATTGTATCGTCTCCCAATGTTTTTAAATGTAAAGATGTAGTGCTCAATGGCGCTTACGACCAGTATGGGCGTGGAAGAGTAAGCAATTTTCTACAAAGTTTTAACCTGGTGAATATGTATATGGATATTGATGGTAACCGCCTAGGAAATGCAGATGCAGCCAACATGAAGCAGGTGCTGGATATGAAGCATGCAGGCATTACCACCACTTTCGATTATGCTGATAAAGCAACCATTTCCTACACTTATTATGCACTAAGAAACCTGCCTTACACCGTTTTAGTAGATGTGAGCATTACCGCAAAAAAAAATATAGAAATTATTCCCGCCAGCGTTATGGAAGCACCGGATGCTTTAAAAGATGTACAAAATTATTATAATGAAATTGACAGGCCGCATACCAAATTAAGTTTGCTCTCCTCCACAGCAAAAAGCCCCACAGGCAAATTAACTTTTGCCTCATCTACCACATTTTTATTTGATGAAGCACATGGCAGCGAACCGCAACTCGTACACGAAATGTGGGACAATAATATGCACCTTTCTAAATTTAAAAAAACACTTGCGGCAGGTACTACTTATCATTTTGCCATTGCAGGCGCATCTATTACTACTGCACAGCATGATGACCCGCTCAATGAAGCTGAGCGTTACGTTATTTATGCAAAATTGCAGGGTACAAAAAGATTGTTGCAGTTTCACAATGCAGCATGGGATGAACTTTGGAAGAGCGATATTATTATTGAAGGAGATGATAACAGCCAGAGAGCTGTACATTCTGCTATGTATCATTTATATTCTTTTGTAAGAGAAGGCACCTCGTACAGCCCGTCGCCAATGGGTTTGAGCGGATTGGGTTATAATGGTCACGTTTTTTGGGATACAGAATTGTGGATGTTTCCTGCAATGGTAGTGCTGCACCCGGAGATGGCAAAGAGCATGGTAGAATATCGTTTTGAAAGATTAAAACAGGCACAGCACAATGCCTTTGCACACGGCTACAAAGGTGCAATGTACCCTTGGGAAAGTGCGGGTACGGGCAATGAAGAAACACCTGTATGGGCATTAAGCGGCCCTTTTGAACATCATATAACTGCAGATGTTGCCATAGCAGCATGGAATTATTTTGCCGTAACGCAGGATACCGTTTGGCTAAAAGAAAAAGGTTTTCCGATAATAAAAGCCTGTGCAGATTTTTGGGCAAGCCGGGTAGAAAAAAATGGATCGGGAAAATATGATATTAAAAATGTAGTGGCGGCAGATGAGTGGGCAGAAAATGTAGATAATAATGCTTTTACCAACGCAGCAGCAAAAGCAAATTTGCAATATGCAAACATGGCGGCAACTATTTTAAAAGAAAAACCCAATGCAGACTGGGCCGATGTAGAAAAAAATATTCCCATTTTAAAACTACCCAATGGCGTTACGGCAGAGCATGCAACTTACGCCGGCGAAAAAATAAAACAGGCTGATGTAAATTTACTTTCATACCCGTTAAAAGAAATTACTGACCCGGAACAAATAAAAAAAGATTTAGCATATTACGAAAGCCGGGTGGGCGAAGGCTCTCCTGCAATGACGCATGCCATCTTTGCGGTATTGTATGCAAGGGCAGGCAATAGCAAAAAAGCCTGGGAGGCTTTTCAGGAAGCACATATCCCCAATATGAAAAAACCATTTGGCGTATTATCAGAATCTGCCGGCGGTAAAAATCCTTATTTTGCAACTGGCGCAGGAGGATTTTTGCAAAGCATACTTTTTGGTTTTGGTGGGTTGGAAATAACGCCGCAGGGCATTATGCAAATAAAATCTACATTGCCCACACAATGGAAAAGCGTAACGCTCACTGGCATTGGTACACAGCGAAAAACTTTTATGGTAAAATGATGCGATTACACTGCCTTTCATTCCAAAAATATTCCTATCTTACGGTATAAACGAAACTAGCTAAAGCCAGGCCTTGAAGCAAATTGCTGCATCCATAATAATATTACTACTTGTTTTCAACTGGGTTGGATACGGTATTGTTGTAAACATCATGCAGCAGAAATCAGATATTGTTTTAGAAAAATCACTGGATAAGAAAGGATACAAGGAGGAAGAATTGATGGAATTAAAAATACCGCTTCATTTGCCTTACCAGAACAGCTGGGCATCTTTTGAAAGATTTGATGGAGAGGTAAACCTAGATGGCGTTCTGTATAAATATGTAAAACGTAAACTGGCCAATGATACACTCTATTTGTTGTGCCTGCCCAATACAAAAAAGATGATGCTGGAAACAGCTAAAAATAATTTTTACAAAGATGTAAATGATCTTTCTAAAAAAAATAATTCAAAAAAATCAGGTGCTGTTTCTAAAAATATTACTGCTGACTTTGCACACATTTTTTCTTTTGTAAAACTACAGGAGCAATTTAATTTTAGTATAAAGGAAATAATCGTTTATAAAGAAAACTGCTCTCCTAATAACATGCATTTATCTCCAGAGCAACCTCCAGATTTTTTATCCGTTTAAATTTCATTTTATTTTATTTTCAAAAAAGTAATGGTTACGGCAATTTTATTAAATGAAGCCTGTACGCTGCTTTGTTTACTTGTAAAAATATTTTTCGCATGAAAAAGTTAGTGATATGCTGTGCAGTATTTGTTTTACTGCATGGTTGTAAATCCAATAAAAATTATGATGCTGTTTTTAAAGACCCCACGCTTTATTCAAAAACGGTACATGAATTAAATACGGTAGTTATGGGAAATAATTTTACACCCATTGTTGCTTCCCGTAATTATTTATATGCAAACGTAGCAGCTTACGAAGTAATAGCAGCAGGGTATCCAAAAATATACAGGTCGCTTGTTTCTCAGCTCAATGGTTTAAAAAATGTTCCTTCACCACTGCCTGGCAAATCTATTCATTATGAATTTGCGGCGCTGCTTGCTTTATGTAAATTGGGGGAAGCAGTTACTTTTCCCGAAGGAAGCATGAGTAAGTATGTGGATAGTTTAAAAGAACTGGCACACGATAGCGGAATGCCAAAAACCATGTTTGAAAACTCTGTAGAATATTCCGATACGGTTTCTGCAGCTATACTCCGCTGGTCTAAAAAAGACAACTATGCACAAACAAGAAGTGCAGAACGGTACACCGTAAAAGATGAAGAGGGACGTTGGATACCTACACCACCTGCATACAGCTCTGCAATGGAACCGCACTGGAATAAAATACGCCCGCTGGTAATGGATAGTGCCAGCCA
Source organism: Ferruginibacter sp. (assembly GCA_025350645.1). Classification (GTDB taxonomy): domain Bacteria; phylum Bacteroidota; class Bacteroidia; order Chitinophagales; family Chitinophagaceae; genus Ferruginibacter. The sequence goes on along the minus strand of JANXXM010000039.1, from coordinate 7,923 downwards.
GTTTAGCGTACCAGCGGCACTAAAATTTAACATCAAAGATACTGCCAGCCCCTATTACAAAGAAGTAATGGCTTCAAAAAAAGCTATAGACAGTCTTACGCCGGAGCAAAAACACATGGCAGACTTCTGGGACGACAATCCGTTTAAATTAATTGTATCCGGACATTTAATGTATGGTACAAAAAAGTTTTCGCCACCTGGCCACTGGATGAGTATTATAGGCATTGCAGCTAAAAAAGCAAAAGTAGATTATGCTACAACGGTATATGCTTACGCTAAAACAAGCATAGCATTATTTGATGCATTTATACAATGCTGGGATGCGAAATATACTTATAATTCTGCAAGGCCAGAAACTGTAATCAATAAATATATAGATCCTAACTGGCAGCCGTATTTACAAACCCCACCGTTTCCGGAATATACTTGCGGCCACTCTACCTGCTCCTCTGCCGCAGCACAATCACTTACCAGTGTATTTGGCGATAACTTTAATTATACCGATACCAGCGAACTTGAATTTGGAATAAAAAGCCGAAGCTTCGCATCTTTTAATGCCGCAGCAGAAGAAAATAACTGGGCAAGATTTTATGGCGGCATACATTTTCATCACTCCTGTATTATAAGCACAGAATATGGAAAAAAAGTAGGTGATCTGGTAGTGGAAAAATTAAAAATGAAATTGTAAGTATTTTAAAAAATAACTTCAAAACTAAAACAAATGAAACCTTATTTAAAAAAAATAATATTGCTGGCTTATATTAGCATCCTTTACCTTTCCTCTACTGCACAAACTGATATTGATGCCATAATGATGAACAAGCACCAACTGTGCATTGGGCCTATGTTTGGCGGCAGCAGTTTTAAAAATTACTGGGAAGGTACCGATAAGAGAGACAATGCAAACCTGGGTACTGTATCATCCCGCTGGTACAGTATAGAAGGCAGTTATGGCATAACCAATAAACTCAATTTTTTATTTGGGGTACCTTACATCATCAACAAAACATCTGCCGGGCAAATGCAAAAAATGAAGGGGCTACAGGATGTTTCTCTGTGGCTAAAATATATGCCGATGGAAAAACAAGTAGGCAACGGCGTATTTTCAGCATACACGATTGTGGGCATTTCTTTTCCGGCAAGTAATTATGTGGCAGATTATTTACCCGTATCTATTGGCATGCACAGCACAAATTTAAATTTACGTGGCATGATAGATTACCAGGTAAATAGTTTTTTTGCAACGATATCCGGCACCTACACTTGCCGCAGCAATGTAACTATAGACCGCACCTCATATTACACCACAGAAATACATTATACCAATCAGGTAAATCTGCCAGATGTAACACAACTCAATGTGAGAACCGGTTTACGAAATGAACGTTTTATTGCAGAAGCAGTATTTAATAAAACCACCAGTAGAGATGGTTTTGATATTACTAAAAACAACATGCCTTTTCTTAGCAATAAAATAGATAGAACTACCATTGGCTTTAATGGAAAATATAATTTACCTCCGCTGCCCAATCTATCTGTAACTGCAGGTGTACATCAAACCATACAAGGCAGAAACATAGGGCAGGCAACACAATATAATGCTGGTATATTTTATATTATTGGTTTTAAAAAACCAAAGCCGGCAGAAGCGGAAATATCAAAATAAAAATTGCACTTAGCGAAAACGAAAATATGCTGAGCAATTTTTAACCTGCAAAAAATTAAAAAAATTAAACATGAAAAAGTTACTACTTATAATAATATCACTTTCTTTATCCTTGTTTTTATTAACCTCCTGCGGTAAAGATATTGTAGAACGCAACGAACAATTTGGTGCGCTTAATCCCACACGTACAGATGTAAATGCCGGTTTGTGGAAACCCATTTTATTGACGGGGCCTGCAGAATTTGCTGTGGCAGCACCGGCAACTATTACCACACCAGCCTACATTGCAGAGATAAATGAAATAAAAATCTGGCAGCGAAATTTAACCGAAGCTCAAAGAAAAACTATTCGTTACTGGAGTGCCGGTGCAGTACTTCGCTGGAACGAAATTTTGCGGGAACTTGTAGCCCGGCACAACATACCTCCTTATCAAAATGCAGATGGGAGTTATCCTTTTCCCAGTGCAGCAAATCCGTTTGCATATCCTATTTTTCCTTTTAGTAACCCACCCTATGCAGCCCGTGCGTATGCTTATGTAAGCGCCGCACAATATGACGCACTGGTAGCAGCTTTTCATTACAAAAAATTATATAACAGGCAAGCTCCTTATAAAAATGATGCGGGTGTAAATGCATTAATCCCGCAAAATGATTTGGGCTCCTACCCCTCTGAAGATGCAGCAGTGGAAGGCGTTACCGTAGAATTATTAAAATTATTATTTCCTGCAGACCTGGATTATATTCAGCAAAAAGCAGACGAACACAGACTGTATAGAATTTTGGCTGGTGCAAACGTACGCAGCGATATAGAGGCTGGAGAATTGTTAGGAAAAGCCGTAGCACAAAAATTTACAATCAGGGCAAGAGGCGACAGAGCGGGCGCTGCCATTGGCAATGCCACATTATGGGCACAATTACAAACACAAACTGCAGCTACGGGCCAAATGCCGTGGATAAGCCAGGAAAGCCCAGCCCGCCCGCCTATGCTGCCTTTGTTTGGAAAAGTAAAAACATTTTTATTTGATTCGCTTACGATGGTAACCAGCATACGCCCTGCCGCACCACCTTCTAGCAGCTCTGCACAATTTCAAACAGAAGCAAACGAAGTACTATATTATAGCGAGCATTACGACAGAGACAGAATAGCACTTGTACATTTTTGGGCAGATGGTGTAAACACTTATACGCCGCCCGGGCACTGGGATGCCATAGCATCAGAAGATTTTGTAAAAGAAAATTTTAGTGAAGTGCGCTGGGCAAGAAATATGGCATTGCTTAACATGAGTCTAATGGATGCTGCCATTACCTGCTGGGATACAAAATACACTTATTTCAATCCCCGCCCATCGCAGTTTAACCCTGCAATAAGATGCTGGACCGGTTTGCCTAATTTCCCATCATATACCAGCGGCCACTCTACCTTTAGTGGCGCAGCTTCTGTTATCTTAGGATACATTATTCCTGCAAATGCAAATGCATATTCCGATATGGCAAAGCAGGCCTCAATTTCCCGTTTATATGGTGCCATACATTACCGGAGCGATTGCGATAGCGGCCTGGTGTGCGGAAAAAAAGTAGGAAGCTTTGCTGTTGCAAGAGCACTTACGGATGGTGCAGATTAATATCCTGGCAAAAAGATAACCCGCAAACGATTGAAGTTTTTTCAAATGAAATTTTAAAAATCATTTTGCTTATATTCATACTTACAAAAAAGTAAATATAAAAATGATAAGAAAAATATACAGTGCAGCCATTATTTTACTGGCTGCATTTTCTTTTGCAAAAGCACAAACAGCCGCAGTTATCGATACCAAAGTAAATGCCCTTTTAAAACAAATGACCCTCGAAGAAAAAGTGGGGCAGATGACGCAGATTACCATTGATGTGCTCATAAAATTAGATGCGCAGGGTAATCCATTATTGCCGCACCAAATGGATATGGATAAGCTTGCTACCTGTATAAAAAAATATAAAGTAGGTTCTATACTCAACGTGGGCGGGCTTGCACAAACAAAAGAAGTATGGCAGCAGCGCATAAAAACTATACAAGATATGGCATTGCAGGAGCGTTTAAAAATACCGGTATTATATGGTATAGATGCTATTCGTGGTAATAATTATACCATGGGAGATGTTATGTTTCCGCAGCAAATTGCGCAGGCAGCATCTTTTAACCCTGCCATGAGTAAAAAAGTTGCAGAGATAGCTGCTTACGAAACAAGGGCTTCTTTTATTCCCTGGACCTTTAGCCCGGTGCAGGATCTTGGCCGCCAGCAAGTTTGGCCACGGCTATGGGAAACTTTTGGAGAAGATCCATATTTATCCGGCGTGATGGGAACTGCGGTTGTACAAGGGTTTCAGGGTACAGGAACGGTTATGGATAAATACCATGTAGCCAGTTGCCTCAAACATTTTATGGGTTACAGTATGCCACTTAGCGGCCACGATCGTACACCCGCATGGATACCCGAAAGAGAATTGCGGGAATATTTTTTACCCTCTTTTACTGCCGCTGTAAAAGCTGGTGCAAAAACACTGATGGTAAACTCTGCAGAAATAAACGGTGTGCCGGTGCATGCCAACAAACATATTCTTACAGATATTTTAAAAAATGAATTGCAGTTTAAAGGGTTTTTGGTAAGCGACTGGCAGGACATTGAATATTTATATACCCGCCACAAAGTGGCAAAAGATAACAAAGAAGCTGTAATGATGGGGATTAACGCAGGTATAGATATGAGTATGGTGCCGTACGAATTTTCTTTTTGCGATGCATTAATATCACTTGTAAAAGAAGGTAAAGTGCCTATGAGCCGCATTGACGATGCGGTACGCAGAATTTTAAAAGTAAAATTTGAAGTAGATCTGTTTAACAATCCAACAGGCAATAATGCGGATTACCCTGATGTAAATAGTGCCGCACACAACAAAACAAATTACGATGCAGCATCAGAATGTATCACCCTTTTAAAAAACAGCAATAATTTTTTACCCCTTTCCTTCGGCAAAAAAATATTGGTTACGGGCCCGGCTGCAAATTCTATGCGCAGCTTAAATGGTGGCTGGAGCCGCAACTGGCAGGGCGATAACAGCAACGAAACAGAGGCAGGAAAAAATACTATTTATGAAGCCATAAAAAATAATTTTGGTGGTGCAAATGTTACGTACAGTGAAGGCGTACATTTTGATTCTGTTGTAAATATTAGTGATGCAGTTACCAAGGCTGCAGGTGCAGATGTGATTGTGCTGTGCATTGGCGAAAACAGTTATACAGAAAACCCTGGTAATATAAATGACCTTACTATATCTGCACCACAAATTGAACTGGCAAAGGCATTAGCAGCCACAGGGAAACCAATTGTGGTAGTGCTTGCAGAAGGTAGGCCAAGAGTTATAAATGTTATAGAACCCAATACTGTTGCGGTTTTGCAGTCATACTTTGCAGGCAATGAAGGCGGTAATGCGGTTGCAGATGTGTTATCTGGCAAAATAAACCCCAGTGGTAAATTGCCTTATACTTATCCACGGCACCCCAATGCGCTCATTAATTATTATTATAAAAATTCCGAAACAGTAGCAATCGATAACAGCGGTGGTTACAATCCACAATATGAATTTGGCTATGGCTTAAGCTACACCAGTTTTAAATATTCAAACCTTAAATTATCAGCAGCAATACTTACAGATAAAGTTCCTGTTACCGTTTCTATAGATGTTACCAACAGCGGTAAAGTTGCGGGCAAAGAAGCTGTTTTATTATTTGTGAGCGATTTAGTTGCCTCTATATCGCCAGAGGCAAAACGCCTTCGTGCTTTTGAAAAAATAGAACTACAGCCCGGCGAAACAAAAAAGATATCCTTTACTATTAGTAAAGAAAGTTTATCTTTTATAAATAATGATTTAAAAAGAGTTACAGAACCAGGCGAATTTAAATTGATGATCGGCGATCAGTCTGCAATGTTTAGTTATTAATTTTTTTTACCACAATGGCAGTAAAAAGCACAAAGAAAAATAAAAAAAATCTGTAAAAATCTGTAAAAATCTGTGAGCATTATTTTTAGCCACAAAGGCAGAAAGACGAAAAGATGCATAAATAAAAAAAATAAAAAAATTCTGTGAGCATTATTTGAACCAGCTTTTATCAAAACAAATAATATGAAAAAAGAAATCGTTTTCATTACTGCAATTTTGATATTCATCTCCTGCAGGTATTCAAAAAAAGAAACCACAGTATCAATAAAACCTAACAACGACAGTACTTTTGCCAATGTAAAGGATAGAGCCTGGTGGAAAGAAGCCGTAGTGTATCAAATTTATCCACGCAGTTTTAAAGATAGCGATGGTGATGGTGTAGGGGATTTAAAAGGAATAATTTCTAAACTGGATTATTTAAAAAGTCTCGGTATTGATGCCATTTGGCTTAATCCGATTTATACATCGCCCAATGACGATAATGGTTACGACATTAGTGATTACCGAAACATTATGAAAGAGTTTGGTACCATGGAAGATTTTAATGCTTTACTTAAAGGCATGCACGAAAGAGGAATAAAACTGGTGATGGACCTTGTGGTAAACCACAGCAGCGATGAACATTACTGGTTTAAACAAAGCCGAAGTTCTCGTACCAACCCTTACAGAAATTATTATCACTGGTGGCCTGCCGAAAAAGGCAAGCCTACTTACAGGTGGAGTTTTTTTGATGTAAAGAGCGAAGCCTGGAAATACGATACACTAACCAATTCCTATTACCTCCATTATTTTTCTAAGAAACAGCCAGATCTTAATTGGGAAAACCCGAAGCTAAGAGAAGAAGTATACGATATAATGAAGTTCTGGTTAAACAAAGGTATAGATGGTTTTAGAATGGATGCATTTCAGTTTGCATCAAAAGATACTACATGGCCTACACTGCCAAAAGGGTACGAAAATAATGTAATAAAATATTACGGTAACGGCCCGCACCTGCACGATTACCTGCAGGAAATGAATAAAGAAGTTTACAGCAAATACAATGTAATGTCTGTAGCAGAAGGCGCAGGAAGTTCCCCAGAAGAAGCAATGAAATTTGTAGACCCCGCCAGAAAAGAATTGAACATTGCCTACCATTTTGAAAGTGTAGATATTGGTAAAAGCCTAAACGATTATGGACTCGTAAATTATAAAAAAATATTTTCCCGGTACGACTCTGTATTTAAAGATAAAGGCTGGCTGGCTATTTTTATGGCAAATCATGATCAGCCAAGAATGCTCAGTAAATTTGGCAACGATGATTCTTTATACAAAGCAGCTTCATCAAAATTATTATCAACTTTTGTACTTACCATGAGGGGTACACCCTATTATTTTAATGGTGACGAGCTGGGCATGAGTAATATTCGCTTTAATAATATAGAAGACTATAATGATGTAGATACCAGAAACAAATACGAAAATTTAAAAAATACCGGCGGAGATTTAAAAGCTTTTTTAGAAGATAAAAAACAAACCTCCCGGGATAATGGCAGAACACCTTTTCAGTGGAACAGTACGCCAAACGCAGGTTTCACAACAGGTAAACCCTGGTTAAAGGTAAACCCGAATTATACAACAGTTAATGCTGCTACTCAGGAAAATGATTCCAATAGTGTGCTTAATTATTTTAAAAAAATAGTTGCACTAAGAAAAAGCAGCCCTGCATTAATTTACGGTGCTTATAAATTGTATGATATTAATAACACAAAAGTATACGCCTATACCCGGGTATTAAACAACGAAAAATTTTTAGTAGTATTAAACTTTAGCAACACTGAAACAGATTTTATTTTACCTGACGAATTAAAATCTTTTACTACTATAACACTCACCAATTATTCTTCAGCAAAAGCAGTAATCATTACTAATAACAGCATTCATTTACAACCATGGCAATCAGTTATTTTAAAATAAATATCATGAAAAACTTTCTTTTATTTTTATACGCTATTATTTTTTTACTATCGTGCAGTAATCAGAAAAAAGAAACAACAGTGTCACCAAAACTGAGTAAAGACAGTGCTTTTGCTAATGTAAAAGACAGGGCATGGTGGAAGGAAGCCGTAGTATATCAAATATATCCTCGCAGTTTTAAAGATAGTGATGGTGATGGTGTGGGCGATTTAAAAGGTATTATTTCTAAACTGGATTATATAAAAAGTTTGGGAATAGATATTGTTTGGCTCAATCCTATTTACGGTTCTCCCAATGCAGATAATGGCTACGACATAAGCGATTATGAAA
>JANXXM010000037.1 GCA_025350645.1 Ferruginibacter sp. | reverse complement strand
ATTCATAATTAGATGGTTTACAATTAATTATAAACCATTAAATCGGAATCAATTCAAATCGTTTGAAATTAAATTTCTCTCAAACCCTTATCCAGCAATATTTTCAAAGAACAAATTCATATCTTAACAAGACGGTCATGTAATGGTATATAAAATAAAAATTCCGATATTAGCGGATTTTTTTTTACTAATAAAAAGGAGTACTACTTGATACAACAAAAGATTAGATACTGACTTTTTTATTTTCAAATTTTTACAAAATATCTTCCAGGGCATAAAAATTTATCACCATTTCTCCCTTACGCTGCAATGCAATATATAAAATCGAAAATAATACTACATTGTATAAAATTTAATCACAAAGAAATAATCTTTTTGCATAAGGCACAGCATTAAATTATAATTAATAAAAAACCCGCTAATGTTTAGTTAACGGGTTTTTATATAAAGATTTAATTAAAATATTATTTAGCCAGTGCATTAATCTTAAGTGCTAGTTTGCGCTTAAGATTAGCTGCTTTATTTTTGTGTATAGTACCACGCTTTGCAAGCTTGTCTATCATAGCTACAACAGAGGGCATTTTATCCGACGCTGCATTTTTTTCATTTATTGCTTTAATATCACGAATTGCATTGCGGGTTGTTTTGCCATAATAACGGTTACGCTCATTACGTTTTGCACTTTGTCTTACGTCTTTTTTGGTAGCTTTATGATTTGCCATTACTCTTTTTTTTGGGCTGCGAAGATAGGATTATTCTTTAAATTATGATCAATAACGTAATTTTATTTCAAAATAACGAATTAAACAAACCGGAACGCAAATTCCAATTATTTTAAACACTGAAAGTGCGATATTTACAGCCAAATTGAACGCAAATTTGCATTAATTCATTACAATAAACTATGAAGGATTTTCAATATATCACCAGCGCTCATCCATCTTACGTTGAAAACATCTACAATGATTACGTAAAAAACCCAGATTCTGTGGATGCGGATATGAAGAAATTTTTTGAAGGATTTGATTTTGCGGTTGAAAATGGGTTAGCCACAAATGCAAAAGCCGCTACTGCTTCCATTGCCTCTTCAACTGTTTCGGTAACAAATCTAGATAAAGAATTTGCTGTTTACCAACTCATTCAATCCTATAGAAAAAAAGGGCATTTAATTGCCAGCACAAATCCATTAAAAAGAAGAAAAGACAGGCATGCAGAATTGGAACTAACCAATTTTAATTTAAGTGATGCAGATTTAAATACTGAATTTGATGCAGGTAAATTTTTAAACCTCGGTAAAACAAGTTTAAAAAATATAGTTGCCCATCTTCAAAAATCCTATACGCATCATGTAGGTGTAGAGTACAGCGCACTAAACGATATTAAAAAAATACAATGGCTTTCAAACGAGATGGAAGAAGGTTTTCATAAACCTCTAGCTATTGAACAAAAAAAACGCATCCTTCAAAAATTAAATGAAGGCGTAATGTTTGAAAAATTTCTTCATACAAAATATATTGGGCAAAAACGTTTTAGCCTGGAAGGTGGAGAAAGTACAATAGCCGCATTGGATGCCATAATAAATATTGGCGCAGAAAATAATGTGCAGGAAGTAGTGATAGGAATGGCACACAGAGGCAGGTTAAATGTACTGGCTAATGTGATGGGCAAAACATACGAACAAATTTTTACAGAGTTTGAAGGTACATCTACGCCAGATACAACCATGGGTAGCGGAGATGTAAAATACCATTTGGGTTTTAGTACACAAGTAGAAACTAGTGGCGGTAAAAAAATTGATTTAAAACTTTGCCCAAACCCTTCGCATTTAGAAACAGTGGATCCCATTGTAATTGGCTATGCACGCAGCAAAGCAGATGTTTTATATAACAGCGACTTTGATAAAATCTTACCGATATTAATTCATGGAGATTCATCTGTAGCAGGGCAGGGTGTGGTATATGAAGTATTGCAAATGAGCAATCTTAAAGGTTACTATACTGGTGGTACAATACATTTTGTAATAAATAACCAAATAGGTTTTACAACTGATTTTGATGACGCCCGCAGTGCAGATTATTGTACTTCAATAGCTGCAATGGTGCAGGCACCCGTATTGCATGTAAACGGCGATGACCCCGAAGCAGTGGTAAAAGTTTGCGAAATAGCTACCCTTTACCGTCAGGAATTTAACAGCGATATTTTTATAGATATGGTTTGCTTTCGCAGGCACGGCCATAACGAGGGAGATGAACCAAAGTTTACACAACCTGCGTTGTATAGCCTTATAGATAAGCACATGAATGCTCGTGAGGTGTACACACAATACCTAATGGAAAATGGTGAGCCAGATGCTAAAGTGCTGGCAAAAGAAATGGAGCAACAATTTTTAGCAGAGTTGCAGGAAAGGCTCGATGAAGTAAAGCAACATCCGCTTCCATATACTTACCAAAAACCTGAAGAGTGGTGGAAACAATTAAGAAAAGCTACTGCAGATGATTTTAAAAACTCTCCAGTAACTGCCATAAAAGAAGAAGAAGTAAAAAAAATATTTGATGGATTAATGAAGTGGCCGGAAAATTTTAAACCGCTAAAAAAAGTAGAAAAATTAATTGCAGATAAAATAAAACTGTTTTCGGATTTTCAAAAAATTGATTGGGCTACGGCAGAGTTGATGGCTTATGCAAGCTTGTTGGTAGAAGGAAAAGATGTACGTATGAGCGGGCAAGATGTAAAGCGTGGCACTTTTAGCCATCGTCATGCAGTGATATACGATGAAATAACAAATGAAGGATACAATAGGTTAAATAAAATTACAGAAACGCAAGCCCCATTTAGGATTTATAATTCTTTATTAAGTGAGTATGCGGTGCTTGGTTTTGAATATGGTTATAGCATGGCAAACCCAAATGCGCTGGTAATTTGGGAAGCACAGTTTGGTGATTTTGTAAATGGCTGTCAAATTATTATTGATCAGTTTATTGCTGCCGCCGAAACAAAATGGCAACGCATGAATGGTGTTACATTATTACTTCCGCATGGTTATGAAGGGCAAGGTCCTGAACACAGCAGTGCCCGACTAGAGCGTTTTTTACAGCAATGTGCAGAGCTGAATATGGTGATAACGAATGTAACAACGGCTGCAAATTTTTTCCACTTAATGCGCAGACAATTGGCATGGCCGTTTAGAAAACCATTGGTAAACTTTTCGCCAAAAGCAAATTTAAGATTACCTGCTACTTACAGTAAAGTAACTGAATTTACAGAAGCTGGTTTTGTAGAAATTTATGATGACCTCAAAAATGAAGATGCTGCTAAAATTACTAAGGTAATAATGTGTACCGGAAAAATATATTTTGATCTTGCAGATAAGCGGGACAAAGATAATAGGGAAAATATAGCCATAATAAGACTGGAACAATTGTACCCGCTGCCACAAAACAGGCTGGATGAATTATATAAAAAATATAACAAGGCAATATGGTATTGGGTGCAGGAAGAACCCCAGAATATGGGCGCTGCAGCTTATTTAAAAATGAATGTGAGCAGTATTAATTTTCATATAATAAGCAGGAAGGCAAGTGCATCTACTGCATCTGGCTACGCAAAAGTACATGCTAAGGAGCAGGCAGAAATAATAGATAAGGCAATGAGTATTTAAACAGGCTGTAGTTAAGTTTTATACGCCGCTACATTTTTTAATTTTCCTGTGCAGGTCTTCGGGTTCAAAAGGCTTTTGAACATAATCGCTAAAGCCTTTATTTACGAGGTCATTGTATATATCATCGTAGCCCGCAGCAGTGAATGCAATAGCAGGAGTGGTATTATTATTTTTGCGGAGTATGGATATAAGCTGGTGTCCATCCATTTTTGGCATTTCAAGATCTATAAGCAACAGATCAAATGTATTGGTTGTATTACTTATTATTTCAAGTGCTTCAACACCATTTTCTGCAGTTGTTATAGCTACATTCCACTTAGCTAAAAACTTTTTAGCAATAACCATATTTATAAAATTATCCTCTACCACCAAAACTTTTAATCCTTCAAGGCTATCTAGTTTTTGAATTCCGGCATGTGTAATATTGGTTTTGTTTTGCTGTATATCGTAAGGCAGTTCTACCATAAAAGAAAATATACTGCCCTTCTCTTCCTTGTTATTAAACAAAGCAAAAGTACCGTTATATTGCTCTACAATTTTTTTGCTGATGGCGAGACCAAGTCCTGTGCCACCATATTTTCTGGTAGTGGCAGTATCTGCCTGACCAAAACTTTCAAAAATAATATTTTGTTTGTCTACAGGTATTCCTATACCCGTATCCTTTACGGAGAATGTTATTTGTGCTGTTTTGTCTGTCTTTCGGTTCGTAAATGCTGTTACTGTTACTTTACCTTTATCCGTAAATTTTAGAGCATTAGCAATAACGTTACTAAGCACTTGTGTAATTCTTGTTTTGTCAGCTACATATTGCCGGTTAAAATCAGGTTCGTTGGTATCCCAAATAAGTGCTATATTTTTTTTTGTAAACTGTGGTATAAAAAAGGAGTGAATATTATGCAAAGTGGTATGTAGATTAAAACTCTCTTTGATAATATCAATTTTTCCCGCTTCAATTTTACTAAGATCCAGCACATCATTTATAAGACCAAGCATGTGCTCCGATGAGTATTTTAATAACTCCAGGTAGTTACTGTCAATAGATGCATCAGCTTCATCTGCCAATAAATTCGTAATGCCAATAATACCGTTTAAAGGTGTACGCAGTTCGTGGCTCATGTTAGATAAAAAAACGGACTTTGCCTGCATAGCAAGCTCTGCTTTTTCTTTAGCCGCTACGAGTTGGTTTTGTGCTTTTTTAATATCAGAAATATCCAGTACGCTTAACTTTTTGTAGTATTTATCATCATTGGTGAAGGATACAACGCTTACATATCCTGCAAATACAACCCCACCAGGGGTTACGCATTCTATTTCTCCCTTCCAGCTTTGTTTTTTATGCCTAAGCAGGCTGGGGAAATTTATGGATATTGGTATATTATATAACAGGTCAGAAATTTTTTTGTGTAATATTTCTTCACTTTTTTCAATTCCAAATACAAAGAGGCTTTGCTTATTACAGTCTTCTATTAGCCCGGTTACAGGGTCTACTATAAGTACTGCATCCAGTGATGTATTGTACACAGCATCCAGAAACTGTTCTTTTCCCTTTAACTTTTTTTCGCTTAAAAAATTTCTTTTTAGTGTTACAATTGCAAGCATGCAGGTAACTATTACAGAAAAAAATACATTGAATATAAAAGTATTTTTTTCTTCATTAATACTTATTCTTTGCAACGAACTATGTATAGGTGCAGAAAAGAAAATATATACTATGCTAAAAATACTGATGCCATAAGAAGTAATAATTGCCATTCTTTCCCTAAAATCAAAAATAAATATGGCCCCAATCAAAAAAATGAATAGGTACATGAAATTTCCATTAGAAAGCCCTTCTATATCATTTATAAAAATTACAGTAAAGTGTATGATAATAATAATTGAAAAACGGGTGAGATTATAAAATTTTTCTTTTATTAAAAATATAGTAGATAACATGATTACAACAGCAATTGCACAAATAAAAAAACTGTAGGTAAAATCTGCCAGATAATTTAAGATAACATTTACGACTAATGTAAATATTGCAAACCAGCGAATAACGTTTGTATTGGCAACGATGCGTGCACACATCGTTTCATCTATATTTGTAGAAATACTTTCTGCTCCGTTAAAAGTAATGGCAGGTTGGTTTTTGGTCAGTTCTTTTTCTACCATCAGGTTTTAAATATAATACAGGATATAATTATTAAGCAGCTATTTCATTAACTCTAAAGTACTGATTTTATTGCTTTTTTAGTATTTTTCCTGCTAAAAAATTAATGTTATAAACAATTAAAATGCACTTAGAATAAAATGTACAATAATTCGTTACATCTGCGTATTTAATTAATAAACTTTGAAAGTAAAAGTATTATCAGCCCTTATTGTCATTTTAATTTCCCTGTTTTCTTATAAAATATACCAGCGTAATATTTTAAACAGAAAAGGGGATACAGGCGATGCACCACTTTGCTATGGTAAACCTATTCATTATAAACCAGAAAAAGGTCCATACTTTGGCCAGAACAGGGGCGACGACGATTTAAAATCTATTGCTGATACAAGTACATTTGATTACGCAAATATGGATGACTCTACCGGGTTAGATGATGAAGACGCTTTTACCAATAACTTTACGGTGTTGCCTGCAAATAGCAGAAGCAGTATTTTTTTACCGGATATTGAGGCAAAGCAAAAATCATATACTTTAAACATTCCTGTAAACGATGCAGAAGAGGGTGACCCGGTAAATGGTTGGATAGATTTTAATGGAAATGGAAAATTTGATGATAACGAAAGAGCAGGCAGCTTGTGCCATAAAGGGAAAAATATTGTAGTACTTACCTGGCTACTGTATGCACAATTGCAACCATCGCTTACTTATGCACGCATACGTACCTGCAGCAAAACCTTTGCGGAACAAATTGAAAGCCCCACTACTAACACCAGCACTGGCGAGGTAGAAGATTACCTGGTGCGCATAATAAAAACAGAAGCACCTTTAAAGGAATTAAAAAATTATGTAAACATGGATGCTTTAAAGGGTAATTCATCCTACAGCAATGTGCTTACGGCTCTTAGTAAACTTACCATCGGTTCCAATAAAATAAAAATAAAATTTAGCGGTATACAGCCAGAAATAATTGGGATAAATAACCTGCATGAAGCATCTATTTATGGTTTACGGGTGGGCCATGATACCGTGCAGGTTCTCCAAAAAAATCCTATGATAATTATGCTTGCTTTTGATACAGTTCAGGAAAATGTTTCTTTTAAATTATTAGATATAGATGGTGGTGACAGGATAAAGATTGAAGGTTTTTATGAAGGTAAAATAGTTCATTTTAAAATGAGAAATCTTACTGATAATTTTTATTACCAGTTTGATGAAACTAAAAATGAAATATATGGTATGCCGGCTTCAGATGCAGGAAACGACATAAATATTCCGTCATCGCTAGATATGAGTGCAGAAGTTTTATTTGAAGGATTAACAGATAGTATTCGCCTCTCTTACTCAGATGATGTTGAAACTAGCGCAGGCACGTTTACTATAGCAGATATTGCAGCAAGAAAATACAGATTGCCCGCAATAAATTTTAGCAACTTTATAGCAGATGAAAAAGATAATGATATTGCACTAAGCTGGAAAATAAGCAATACTTCGTCTATTGTTTCTTATAACATACTGAGAAGTTTGGATGGCGAGTTTTATGAAACAATAAGTAAAGGGGCAATACTTTCAAAAGATAATAATAATTATAGTTTTCTGGATAAAAACCTGCCACCCAATATTTTGAATTGCTATTACAGCGTTGTGGCTGTAGAAAAAGATAACCACACAGTAATGAGTAATATTGTACGGTTAAAAAGAAAAAGAGCTGCAAGTCTTAGTGGTTTCAATTTTATAAACAGAAATTTTTTAACCAGTATCGACTTAGTTTTTTTAATAGACATGCCAGGAGAAAGTGTGTTAAATATGTATAATTACGATGGTAAACCTGTACGAAATATTATACTTCACAATGTAAAAAAAGATTACGTTTTTTCTCTGAAAGATCTCGGAAACCTTAGGGAAGGTTCCTACTATGTGGAGATAGTTAACAATCAAAAAAAGTATCTTGTTCAGGCACTAAAATTTTTAGAAGATTTTCCTGCAAAATAAATTTGTGTTTTTAATTACCGGCTAAAACTTTTTATTTTAATTGTTATACCATTTTAAACCAAACCTTTGTTTAAATTTGCAGCCGTTTCAATAAAAACACAAACATGTTCAACTCGTTAAGCGAAAAGCTGGAAAGTGCTTTTAAAAATATAAAAGGTGAAGGAAGAATTAGTGAGCTCAATATTGCAAATACAGTAAAAGATATTCGTCGTGCATTGGTTGATGCGGATGTAAATTATAAAATTGCAAAAGAATTTACAGATAAGGTTAAGGAAACTGCAATGGGATCTAAAGTATTGCTTGCCGTAAACCCCGGCCAGCAAATGGTAAAAATTGTGCAGGATGAGCTTACTGCACTTATGGGCGGGGTAGAGAGCGAGTTTAATGTAAACGGAAATCCAGCCATTATTTTAGTAGCAGGATTGCAGGGTAGTGGTAAAACAACTTTTAGTGGTAAGCTGGCAAACTATCTTAAAACAAAAAAAGGTAAATCTCCTTTGCTGGTAGCTGCAGATATCTACCGGCCGGCAGCCATAGACCAGTTAGAAGTACTGGGCGGGCAAATTGGAGTTGAAGTATTTAGCGAAAGGGAAAATAAAGATGCCGTTTCTATAGTACAAAATGCTATAAAGGAAGCCAGGTCTAAAAATAAAAACGTACTTATTATAGATACCGCAGGCCGCCTTGCTGTAGATGAAGTAATGATGACGGAGGTAGCAAATATTAAAGCTGCCATAAAACCACAGGAAATTTTATTTGTAGTAGATAGTATGACCGGGCAAGATGCGGTAAACACTGCCGCAGCTTTTAATGAGCGCTTAGATTTTACCGGTGTGGTACTTACAAAATTAGATGGAGATACAAGAGGTGGTGCTGCACTTTCTATACAATACACCGTAAATAAACCCATAAAATTTACCAGCAGCGGCGAAAAAATGGATACGCTGGATGTGTTTTACCCGGAGCGTATGGCACAACGGATTTTGGGCATGGGCGATATTGTGAGCCTGGTAGAGAAAGCACAGGAGCAGTTTGATGAAGCCGAAGCTGCAAAACTTGAGAAACGTATTCGCAAAAACCAATTTGATTTTGAAGATTTTAAAACCCAGCTTGCTCAAATAAAAAAGATGGGTAATATAAAAGACCTCATGGGTATGATACCAGGAGTAGGCAAGCAAATAAAAGATGTAGATATAAATGATGATGCTTTTAAGGGCATAGAGGCTATGATAAATTCTATGACGATACTGGAAAGGCGTAATCCTGACATGATAAACCCCAGCCGCAAAGCACGTATAGCAAAAGGCAGCGGCAAAGATATGAATGAGCTTAACCAGTTTTTAAAACAGTTTGAACAAATGAAAAGTATGATGAAAATGATGAATAAAATGCCCATGGGCAGAGCGATGCCAGGAATGGGCAGGAAATAATTATTGCTTAAAAATATTTAGGAGCCCGTTGCCAAACGGGCTTTTTTTATATCATCTGCCCAAAATCCTTACATTTATGTTTACCAGGGCAACCTTTTTCTACAGAAGTACGATATAAGATCAATTCTTTTAATCAGCATATAAAAAAACAAACATTGCCAAGCGGGCAACAACTTAGTAGTTTAGTACAGAGCTGTGTACAACAAAGCAGGCAAAGTCAAAAAGAATTTTACAAATTTTATTATGGCTTTGCTATGAACGTTTGTATGCGCTATGGCGATACGAATAATGATGCAGTAGAAATTGTGAATGATGGGTTTTTAAAAATATTTAAAACGCTTGCACTTTTTCAGCCGATGTATGAAAACTATGAAGCCTCATTAATGGCATGGATGAAGCGTATAATGATTTATACTTCAATAGATCATTTTAGAAAAAATAAAAATAAATATCTTGTTTCCGAAATTGAAAACAGCCATTACGAAATTTCTGAACCAGCAGAAACATCTGTAGACCGCATGTCTTACAAAGAAATTTTTGAGCTTGTACAAAAACTATCCCCTGTATTTAGAACAGTGTTTAATTTATATGTTATAGATGGATATAAGCATGAAGAAATTGCCAGCCAGCTCAAGATCTCCGTGGGTACTTCAAAATCTAATCTTTACAAAGCGAGAATAAATATTCAAAAAATGCTGAAAGAAACAAACATTACATTGTATGAGCAACGAAGAGCCATTTAATTATATAGAGCATAAAATAAGAGACGCAGCAAAAAAAAATGAAATTGTTTTTGAAGAAGAGTCGTGGGTAAAAATGGAGGCTTTGCTGGATAAAGATAAAAGGAGAAGGCCTTTTTTATGGCTTTGGATACTTATTCCTGCACTGCTTGCAGGTGGGTATGGAATTTACTTTACAAGTAAAAAAACATCATCTTTTAAAAATAATATTTACGCAAAAACACAAAGTATTAATACCCAAAAAAATGATGCTGAGCCTTTAACAAAAATTTTACCTTCAGTGCCTGCTACCACGGCTATGATGCCTACTGCTATTATCAAATACCAAAATGTTTTTAGCCAACACGATAGTATACAGTACCGGAAAAATATTTATATTACGCAAGAAAAGCCTTTAATTACAAAAAAAGGTTTAGCCCTGCAAGGTCAAAAAGAAGGAGAAAATAATTATTCAAAAAGAATACTATCTACATCTCAGGAAAAATATAATATTACCATAACTGCACCCAGTGCAGAAGAAGAGCAGGAAAATACTCTTGCAGATAAGGATATAAAGCAAAAGAAAGACAGTATAAAAATTAAAAATAATCCCACTAAACTTATTACTGTAAAAAATGCGGATACTACTGTTGTAAGTTCGAATAACAACATTTTTAAAAAACGAAATCAATATCAAAAAGGGTTTTATTTATTGCCATCTGTAGGGGCTGATGTGGGTGCTGTAAAAGCTTTTGCATTTAAAAATACCCCGGCATCAATTAAATACGGTATTGGTATAGGCTATCGTATAAATAAAAAACTTAGCGTGCAAACCGGATTATACAGCAGCAGAAAAAAATATATAGCCGGCCCAGATGATTATCATGTAAAAGCAGGAAGTTACTGGAGCATGGTAAAAGTTATAAACGTAAATGCAAACTGCCTGGTATATGAAATTCCGTTAAGCATACGATATGATATTTTGCGCAGAAAAAAAATGACGTATTATACTGCTGCCGGAATATCTTCGTACATTATGAAAAGAGAAGATTATACTTATTTTTATACCAGGTATAATATGTCTTATCTAAAAGCAGCAACATATACCGGCAATAAAAAACTTTTTTCTGTAGTTACTTTATCTGCCGGTGCAGAAAAAAAAATAAATAATAAAATAGCTTTTGTTGTAGAGTCGTCCTTCAGTATTCCTGTATCTGGTGCAGGGGATGGTGAGGTAAAATTATTTTCAACGGCAATACAGTTAGGTATAAAATATGCGCCCTTTAAAAAAAAATAATTTTTCTTCCATAAATTAAATTTTTACAGGCAACCTTTTTTTCATACAACACGATTGGTAAAAAAACAACCTGTATGAGTAAAAAAATAATAAATATTCTGCCTCTTTTTGTACTACTGTTTGTTATATCTTATTTTACTTCGTGCAGCAAAAAAGGCTCCACACCTGATCCTGTGCCACCACCACCCAATACAGATTTGTGTTTAGGTAAAACCATCACTGTTACTGCTACACTTGTGGCCAGTGCACCCTGCAGCACGGGTGGAAGCATTACTGCATCTGCTACTGGCAGCACTGGTTTTACTTATAAATTAAACAGCACTGGCGTGTACCAAGCATCGGGTGTATTTGCAAATGTAGCAGCAGGTGCATATACCGTTTTTGCAAAAGATATAGATGGCTGCGAAAAAACTACTGTGGCAACTGTAGCTGCAGCGGGAAATGCCGGTCCATTATTTACCGCAGTAAGAAATTTAATGACTAATCGCTGCCAGAGTTGCCATAATAATAATGTGCAAAATGGAGGTAAAAACTGGCAGGTGGACTGTAATATTGTTACAGACCAGGGGCGCATAAAAATAAGAGCGGTAGACCAGGGTACCATGCCTACCGGCGGTCCATTGCCGCAGGCAGAAAAAGATATTATTACCAACTGGATAAATGGAGGAGGAAGATTCACCGATTAAAAGTGAATGTAATGACTACCACAAAAAAATATTCTTTTTATGCTATTGCAATCTTCATTTTAATAGGGGCAATATTTTCTTATAAAGAATTTATACGCAAGCCGGCAAGTGTTGCAGTAATGCATACTGATGTAAGTGTAGATGCAGCATCTCTTTTGCAGGCATTTAATAATAACGAAACATTGGCTAATGCAAAATACCTGGGTAAAACAATAGAAGTAAAAGGCACAATATCGCAAATAGATAACCAGGCCGATACGCTAATAAATATTTTTTTAGGAAATGACAGCTTGCTCAATAAAGTAAGTTGTATAATAAAAGCCCAAGCATGGGAAAAGTATAGAAATATAAAACCCGGCAGCATACACACTGTAAAAGGAATATGCACCGGGTTTTTAATAGATGTGGAACTAAACCGTTGCATAATTATTCAATAAAAATGGTATGAAAATCATTATAGTATTTCTTTTTTTTGCCGCTCTTCCTTTCTGCCTTTTTGCACAACAAAAATTAATTACAAAAAATGCTACCGTTTCATTTTATTCTTTCACCCCGGTAGAAAACATAGAAGCTAAAAATAATAAGCTCATCAGTGTGTGGGATACAGCTACAAGTCATATAGAATTTTCTGTTTTAATAAAAGGATTTGAGTTTGAAAAAGCTTTAATGCAGGAGCATTTTAATGAAGATTATTTGGAGAGCGATAAATATCCCAAAGCGATTTTTAAAGGTAGTATTGTTGGAGCACATAAAATTTATTTAACCGTAGCCGGCAGTTATACAACCGCTGTAACAGGTGCACTTACCCTGCATGGCATTACCAAACAAATTACTGCACCTGCTATTATAATAGTAAAAAATAAAGCCATTAGTGCAACAGCAACATTCAATATTTTATTGGCAGATTATGCAATAAAAGTACCCTCACTTGTAGCGGATAATATCAGTAAAAATATTTTAATAAAAATTGTAGTACCCTCTTACCAGCCATTTGCCACGAAATAAAAAATAAAAATACTTCATGAAAAAAATAGGTTTCTATATAACATTTACTGTATTTTTTTTGGTTGGTCATGCGCAGGATTTATTAAAAGGCGTAGAAGATAGCCTGCCTGCTACAGAAAAAGTAAAAGCTGCTTTTAAATCTACAAGGGTTATAAATGCGCACTCTATAGAAATGGTTGCCAGGCATAATCTTGATTTTAGAATTATGCACAGGTTTGGATTTATAAGTGATGGTATAAAACAATTGTATGGACTGGATCAGGCATCTATGCGCATCAGTTTTGACTATGGCATTACAGATAATTTTACCGTAGGTTTTGGCAGAAGCACTTTTAGAAAGGAGCTGGATGGATTTGTAAAAAAGCGTTTTTTACAACAATCAAAAGGATTACATGCTATGCCTTTTTCTTTGGTAATTGCAGCGGGTGCTGTAATATATACAGAAGAATCTTTTGCAACAATAAAACCCAATACTGCTGATAGAACTGCATATTATATACAGCTTCTCATTGGCAGGAAATGTAATAGCAGGTTTTCTTTTCAGTTTAGTCCTATACTTGTACACACCAATATGCCGCTAAATGCTGCCGACGACCAAAAAATATTCGGATGGGGTGGTGGTGGCAGATATAAATTTAGCAGGCGCATGGCATTTACTTTTGATTATCATCATCCTGTCGGAAAACTGGATTCCATTTATACAAGCCCACTATCAATGGGGGTAGATATTGAAACCGGTGGACACGTTTTTCAGCTGCAATTTTCCAACGCCACAGGTATGAATGAGCGTGCATATCTTACCCAAACAACAGGCAGGTTTTTTAAAGGTAATATCCGTTTCGGCTTTAATTTATCTAGAATGTTTAAAACAGGTAAAAGGAAAGCTGCTTAATATCTATATTATTATTTTAAAAAAAAATGCTGTAGTTTGTAAATTATGCTATAAGGTACTTATCTTCGCAATCCTTTTTTAAGGAGCATTAAACCCTATTTATTCACACCAAAGAAAATTTCTATTTTTTATGGCTGTAAAAATGAGATTACAAAGACACGGGTCTAAAAAAAGACCTTTTTACTTCATCGTAATTGCGGATGGTCGCAGTCCACGTGATGGTAAGTTCATCCAAAAACTTGGTTCATACAATCCTTTAACGGTTCCTGCCACTATACAGATTGACCGGCAGAAAGCATTGGACTGGCTGCAAAAAGGTGCTCAACCCACCGATACTGTACGTCGTATCCTTTCTTTTAAAGGAGTGTTATTCCTTAAACATTTGCTGCGTGGCGTAGGCTTAGGCTTATTTGACGAAGCAAGTGCTATGGAAAAATTTACCAAATGGAGCGCAGAGCATGATGCGCATGTGGCAAAACGCCAGGGCGTAGATAAAAAAGCACGCATGGATAAACGCAATGTACCCGTAGTAAGAAAAGTAGAAACTGCTGTATCTGAAGTTCCAGTAGCAGAAGCACCAGTTGCAGACGCACCAGTTGCAGACGCACCGGCGGCAGATGAAATTACAGCAGCAGAATAATCACCTGTGGCATTTCAAAAAAAATTAATCAAGTTCTGCATTTTTGCAGGACTTTTTTTGTTTTATATATCTAAGTCAGTTTTTCTTTCTGTATGTAGCCATAATTTAATCTTTTTCCTTCAAATTTGTTTTACAAATTACACTAATGCCCCGTTACTTATTCAATACTTTTGCAAAAAGAATATTACCAGATGCAATATTTTAAAATAGGAAAACTTGCAGCAAGCCATGGGCTTACAGGAGATCTGGTGCTGCAGCATAGTTTAGGAAAAAAAACTTCGTTAAAAGGATTGGAAGCTATTTTTATTGAACAGGGCAAAGAAAATTTTCTACCTTATTTTTTAGAAGAAACCGCTATTAAAAGTGATACAGAAGTATATGTAAAACTGGAGGGAATAGATACCAAAGAAACTGCTCGAAAAGTAACGCCAAAAGAGGTATGGCTGCAGGAAGCAGATTTTAAAAAATTTGCTGCAAAGGCCGCCCCTATTGCATTGCTAGGCTATGAAATGATAGATAGGGAAATAAGTTTAGGCGAAATTATAGAAGTTATAGAACAGCCACACCAAATACTTTGTACAATATTATATAAAGGCAAAGAGGCACTAATACCCATACATGAAAACAATCTTATAAAAATGGATGATAAAAAAAAGAAAGTGTATGTAGAAGTTCCGGAAGGGCTGCTGGAGATATATTTGTAGAAAAGATATGAATGAGGAATGAATAACAAATCAAAAACCTAATAGGATAGTATCTTTTATAAAATAATTTAATACCAATAATAATTTATTCATTGAACTACTCCATATCTGCCATAGCTATTATTGTAGACGCAAATTTTATGCAGCAAGGGGATGATGTATCAATAGAACATTTGCTTACAGATAGCAGACAACTATTGTTTCCTGCTTCTTCACTCTTTTTTGCACTGCAGGGCGGCGAAAGCTTTATAGAAAATCTGTATGAGAAAGGGGTAAGAAATTTTATTACAGATTATAATTTTTCTAAAAGCAGGGCAATAAAATTTACTGGGGCTAATATTCTTTCTGTAAAAAATGTTTTGAAGGCAATGCAGGAGCTTGCCGCTTTTAACCGGCATCAATATTATTTTCCTGTTATTGGCATTACTGGCAGTAACGGAAAAACTATAGTAAAAGAATGGCTCAATCAGTTGCTTTTACCTTTTTATAATATAGTACGTAGCCCCAAAAGCTATAACTCTCAAACGGGTGTGCCACTCAGCGTTTGGCGTATAAACGAATTTAATACACTTGGTATTTTTGAATCGGGTATTTCTTTGCCAGGCGAAATGGAAAAGCTGCAAAAAATTATAGATCCGGAAATAGGAATAGTAACTTTTATTGGTACCGCACATGATGAAGGCTTTGAAAGTACAAAGCAAAAAATTAAAGAAAAATTATTACTCTTTAAAAATAGTAAAATACTTATTTTTTGTGCAGATGATGAAGTGCTTTACGAAACGGTATTAGAATTGAAAAATGATGTAAACAAATGCTTGCAAACTTTTACTTGGAGTAAAAAAAACAGTGCTTCTTTACAAATACAAAAAATAATTAGCAGTACAGCAGGTACATTGCTACAATGTTTATATAAAGATATTTCTTTTTCGTTTAGCATACCTTTTACAGACGATGCATCTGTAAACAATGCCATTACCTGTTGCTGTGTATTATTATACCTGCAAATAAATATTGCAGCAATAACTATGCAAATGGCTACCCTAAAACCACTGGAAATGCGGCTGGAGCTAAAACAGGGTATAAATAATTGTTCTGTAATAAATGATGGATATAGTGCAGATTTGGATGCTATTGCTATTGCGCTTCATTTTTTGGAACAACAGCAGCAGCATAATAAACGCACTGTTATTTTAAGCGATGTTTTGCAATCCGGCAATGACCCCGCAGCCTTATATAAAAAAATAGCAGCAGCACTTACTCAAAAAAAAATTGATCGTTTTATAGGAATAGGCAAACAAATTAGTGATAATAAAAATGCTTTTGCCTCGCTGCCGCTAACGCTTTTTTTTGATACCACAGAAATATTCCTGGAGCATATTACTGCTATCGGTTTTAGTAATGAAACCATTTTATTAAAAGGAGCACGCATATTTAAGTTTGAAAAAATAAGCCAGGTACTGGAGCAGAAAGTACACGAAACTTTATTGGAGATAAATTTGAATGCCTTGCGGCATAATTTAAAAATGTATAAACAAAAATTGCAGCCGGGCGTAGCTATAATGGCAATGGTAAAGGCTTTTAGCTATGGTAGCGGCAGTTTTGAAATTGCCAATATGCTCCAGCACAGTGGCACAGCATATCTTGCTGTAGCTTACGCAGATGAAGGTGCAGACTTAAGGCGAAACGCCATTACGCTACCCATTATGGTAATGAATACAGAGCCATCAGGCTTTGAGAGTTTGGTAAAATTTAACCTGCAGCCAGAATTGTATTCTTTTAATATTCTTAAACAATTTGCCGCATATATTCATCAGCATAAAATAAAAGAATTTGCTGTGCATATAAAAATAGATACCGGCATGCACCGGCTTGGTTTTGAAGAAAAAGACATTGATCAGTTGTGCGCATTACTACAAAATAATCAATTCTTAAAAGTATTGTCTGTGTTTTCTCACCTGGCAGGTAGCGATGCAGCAGCGCACGACGATTTTACTTTGCAGCAAGCTGATGTTTTTTTAGCTGCAGCAAAAAAAATTGAAACAGCCATTGGATATTCTTTTTTAAAACATATTTCTAACTCCTCTGCAATTTACCGGCACCCGGCTTTGCAATTAGATATGGTGCGGCTGGGCATTGGCTTATATGGTGTAGACGCTACCCAAAGTGTACAGCAAAAATTGCAGCATGTTACTACTTTAAAAACAACCATATCCCAAATAAAACATTTAAAAAAAGGAGACAGCATTGGCTATAGCAGAAAAGGAATTGCAGAAAGAGATATTACAACAGCCACCACAAGAATAGGCTATGCAGATGGATACCCCAGAGTGCTAAGTAACGGGAAAGGTAAAATGCTGGTAAATGGAAACTTTGCACCCGTTATCGGTAATGTGTGTATGGATATGACTATGCTGGATATTACCGGAATAGATGCCCATGAAGGCGACGAAGTAGTTGTATTTGGTGAAACACCCTCCGTTACTGATGTTGCGGGCTGGGCAAGTACTATTTCTTACGAAATACTCACCAATATTTCGCAGCGGGTAAAAAGGGTTTATTTTGAGGAGTAGAAAAAAATATGAAAAAGGGAATATAATTCTAATACTAAGAAGCTGTTTGAGTTAATTATTTTAAATACCAGCACAAGATTTTCATAGCATCATCGTTGTGTCACAAACCTTTCAACAGCATACATAATGGCAATATTTTAGGCCACCTAAACAATTAAAAGCAAACAACTCAAACAGCTTTTAAAATTGACAACATTTTTTTAAACGGTATCTCTAAAATCATATATTCAAAATTTTACGTCTCACGTCTTGATCTTATGTCTCGCATCTACAATACCACTTTTAAATTTTCCACGAGATACATTATATTTGTCCAGTAAATTATGAAAAAAATACATCTCGTTATTATTATTGTACTGGTGCTTATTGCAGACCAGGCGTTGAAGGTTTATATAAAAACATCTATGCCGTTAAATACTTCTCATACAGTAGCAGGCAATTGGTTTCAGTTTTATTTTGTAGAAAACCCAGGCATGGCTTATGGCTGGAAGTTTGGTGGTAATTTTGGTAAATTGGCGCTTACCGTTTTTAGAATGGGTGCTGTCGTTTTTGGTACATGGTACCTGGGCAGTATTATTAAAAAAGGCTACAGTAAAGGATTTATAATTTGTGCAGCTCTTATATACGCCGGTGCTTTGGGCAACTTAATAGATAGTTGTTTTTATGGAATGATTTTCGATAAAGGGATGTTGTACGATGCTGCTATAAATAATTATACAGATTATAACGGACTGGCTGTATTTTCAAAAAAAGGATATTCGTCTTTTTTGCATGGCAATGTGGTAGATATGTTGTACTTCCCCGTTATACATGGCACGTTTCCTAAATGGTTGCCGGGCTGGGGTGGCGATACTTTTGAATTTTTTCGCCCTATTTTTAATATAGCTGATGCAGCAATAAGTACAGGTGTAATCTCTATATTATTGTTTCAAAAACGTTTTTTCGGGCAGCATATAAAGAAGAAAACGTATCATACGGTGGAAACTGTTTCTTTATCAGATGATGCGTCCCAGGTTTCATAATTTTAATTCAACTTTAATAATAAAAGCAAACCTCATGAAATTTTTAAAATACTTTTCCTTTTTTTTAGCTGCAGCATTTTTATTCATATCCTGTCAGAAAGAATACAGTTATGAAGATGGAGCTACGAGAGGATCTTTAGTAAAAGATGCCATCGGCGATTGTGGTCCTGTACAGGTAAATGGAATTTACAAAAAAGATTCTGTCTTAGGTGCAGGTAATTTTGTAGATGTGCAAATTAATACTACAACCACAGGTACGTACGATATAAAAACAGATACCGTAAATGGATATTCTTTTAGAGCAATAGGTTCTGTAGCAATACCCGGTATAAATATGGTGAGGTTAGTTGGTTCCGGCAAACCAATTAATGCACAAACAGATATTTTTAGTGTAAAATTTGATACCTCTGTATGCAAAATAAATATTGATGTAATGCTCTCCACCGGTGGCGGAACTACAGCAGTTTTTACACTAGGCGGTTCAGGTAGCACCTGTACAGGGGGTGGTCCCTCCGGCACGTACACATCTGGTATAGCAATGACTGCAGCTAATACAGCAAACGTAGGCGTTACCGTACAAACCCCTGGGTCGTACAACGTTTCTACCACAACTGCAAACGGTGTTACATTTACTGGCACAGGTATTTTAGCGGCAGGTGCTACAAGTATTACACTTACAGCTATGGGCACACCCGCAGTATCTGCCACACCCGTTACAACGCCTTATTCCATTACAGTAGGTACTGGTACATGCGGTTTTAGTATTACATATGCAGCTACACCAGCACCTGCAACGTACACGGTTACCTGTGGTACCGGCAGCCCTGCCGGGGTTTACCAGGCAGGTACGGCAATGACGTCTTCTAATTTTTATGTTGTTTCTGTTACTCCACAAACCACCGGCTCTTATACTATTACTACGAATAGTGCGAATGGCGTTACATTCACAGGCACAGGTGTTTTTAGTACAACAACAGCGCAAAGCGTTACACTTTTTGCAACAGGAACTCCTTTAGCAGCAGGGCCTTTTAATTATACCACAACAGGTGGCACAGGTTCATGTGTTTTTCCAGTAACTTATACAGCAGGGGCAGGGCCTGCAGCATATACTATAAATTGTACAGGAGCTACATTACAGGGAAATTATGCTGCGGGTGTACCATTAGATCCTTCCAATACAATGACGATAAGTGTTAACGCAACAACAGCCGGAACTTATACGATTACTTCTACCACAGTAAATGGTGTTACTTTTTCAGCCACAGGAACTTTGGTGGTAGGCAATAATGCTAATATTGTTCTTATGGGTACAGGTACGCCTGCTGCGGGTGGCAGCTTTGCTTATCC
This sequence comes from Ferruginibacter sp., assembly GCA_025350645.1. Classification (GTDB taxonomy): domain Bacteria; phylum Bacteroidota; class Bacteroidia; order Chitinophagales; family Chitinophagaceae; genus Ferruginibacter. The sequence goes on along the minus strand of JANXXM010000037.1, from coordinate 675 downwards.
ATTATCCGGCAGTGGTGCAAGTTGCTCTGTGAATGTGGTGTATGATTTTTTAATAGCTACCATTGATGGTGTTGCGAAAACATTTAATCATAACTTAACTGCATCAGTAGATAATACAAGCGTACCTGGTTTTGATATATTAACTATTGATGGATTTGCTGCTGCTGCAGGTAATGAAGAATTTTTAACAGGAGTAGGTAAGGCTACTGGTGTACCATTAACAGTTGGAACGTATACTATAAATCAGTTTGTAACGGGGGTTATCGTAGGCGCAAACTATACCGATGCAGCGTCGACCAATTTTGCTATTGCCTCTAATCCTGCTCCCCAAACGCCCGTGTTTACTATTACTATTACCGCTATTACCGCTACAAGGGTAGAAGGAACTTTTTCAGGTCCGCTTAAAGATGCTAATGGATCCGGCGCAGTTTTAAAGACAGTTACTCTTGGCTCGTTTAGCGTAAAAAGATAAACTCATTTGTAATTTAAAAAGCCCCTGATTTTATCGGGGGCTTTTCTTTTCCTGTAAATTTTAGACAATGTAGTCAAAAATGGTTGGTAAAAACTTTTAAAAAGCATATTGGAAAAGGGTTTCAATTGACTAAATTGAAACCCTTTTCAATTTTATTATTATGATAAAAAAAATCATGCTGGGGCTGCGGAAGTAATGATGTT
>JANXXM010000036.1 GCA_025350645.1 Ferruginibacter sp. | reverse complement strand
ATTCATAATTAGATGGTTTACAATTAATTATAAACCATTAAATCGGAATCAATTCAAATCGTTTGAAATTAAATTTCTCTCAAACCCTTATCCAGCAATATTTTCAAAGAACAAATTCATATCTTAACAAGACGGTCATGTTTTTAATTCTTTAATTACTTTAGTTGAAGATGGGTCAAAACTACATTCTAGTTGCTCAACTCTTTCAAAAATTTCTTTTTTTAAAATTTGTATTTTTGCTTCGCTTAAAGCAAGTGTAGTTTAAAATTCGTTTGTAACCGAAGCCTAATTGAAAAATGTTGTTTTAAATTAAGATTTAAGATTTAATGTTTATTCGTCAAGTGTGAAATCTCAAGCCCACTAGCAAACTGAAAGTTGAAGATAACATTCTGTAGCTACTCTTGCGCCAATACCGAATATTAAGTATCAAGTTTTTTGCTTTTGAAACAAGAAATTTCAGTTGGCAAATGATAAACCAAATGCAAAAATTCAATAAAATTTTATAGCTAAAAACTTGCAATCAGCCCCAAAAAAACTTGTACTTAATAGGAGCATAAGGCGATGAAAACATTAAGCATTAACATAACAGAATTAGTAAAAAAGCATGATTCCCTCAATTACTTAAAGATTTAAATGGTAAAATAAATGAAAAAATTATTCTTTGATTTTTAAAAGATGCAGCTACTATAAATATTATTGTGCCAAAGGGCATTTCCAATCTTTATCATACTGCCTGCCGCTGTATTGATATACTTCTGATGCTTCACCAAAATCTGCAAGCATAGGGTTTATGGAGCCGGCCAGAGCAATATCTTTTTTTCTAACTACTGCTTTAAGTTTTTCGTAACGTGCAGTTGTTTTCATTTCTTCAAATTGTGCATGAGGGTTAAAAATAAGCGTTGGGTATTGGAACTGCCTTGCAGGCCTGCTACTGCCCGCATGTAATGCGAGTATAAAATAAGCTTCTTCTTTTATGCTAAAACTAAAACCTGCAGACATGGGATTACTGTCTACCCGTGGATCATGATGATAATTTTGTTCATCCATTTTTCTTAATGCTGCCAGCCGTTTCCACAAACAGGCATCAAATATGTTTTGATCCTTCAAAGAACAATCTTTAAAAATAATGGCAGCACTGTGAAATCCTTTTTGGCTGCGGCGGTACGCATCTGTAAAGGCATACATAAATTCTAAAATATTTTTATCATCTACCGGGCAGGCAATATTTTCTGCAATAAATATTTTAACATTATCCTTTGCAAGCGCATCTTTTGCTGCCACACAGGGAAAATCAATATTGCGGATGAAGGAATAAAAACTACTAATAATATTTTGATTAAGTTGCATAAAAGACAAACGGTAAAATGTAAAAAACGGTTGGCTTTTTATAAAACAAATAAGATGCCGTTACATAAATCAGAAAAAGAATTTACAGATGTACAACTTTAAAGAATTACACGGCAATGGTAATTTACCACTGTGTTTCTGCATCTAATTTTTTTATAAGTCTAAAATTTTGTTTCCCTTTTTTTAAATAATCCCAGCCTTTTTTAAAAGACCAGCGGCGGAAACCATTGCGGTGATTGTAGGAAGATATTTTGTACAATATTTTCCAATGCTGCAAAAAAATGCGATATGCCTGCAATAACGTATTTCCATTACCATACGCATGGTGAGGCTCTGCACCGCAGCCGTTGTATTCTAAAATGGAGAACTCTTTTCCTTCTTTGAGTTTTTCTACAGAGGTACATTTAATATCGTAGCGGCCATAATAAAAATGTTTTGTATAGTGGCTTATATCATCAAAAATGCGAAGAAGTCTTTCATCTTTTTCATTTTGCAAACTTATGAGTCGCCCGCCACGACTAAGGTTGAGCGCATACGAAAGAAAATATATTTCACCTTCCTCCAGTATTTTTTGCAAATTATCTGCATGTTTTGCCTTCATTTCTTCCTGCCTAAAACGTACCCGTTCGTATTGGCTAATCAATTCTTCCACAGTTAATTTTCCATCGCCCGTAATTTGTAAAAATTCTTTTTTTAAAAATCCTGTGATGGTTCCTTTTTGCTCATAAGGAAAACGATAATAAAATACACTTACTTCCAGCGGATAATTAACGAGAGTTTGAATAATATAATTAACCGGCATTTTTTTATGATACGCAAAAAGATCTTCTGTATTATTTATACGGCGAAACATAAAGCCCATCATCCCCGCATCGGGTTTTACAGCAAACGGGAATATAAAATTATTATCTTTAATAAGTTTTATTATTTCTTCAAAACAAAATGAAGGAGAAATATAAATGCTTTTTGGAAAACTACCGGGGGGTAATTGTTTGTACATTTCGCTTTTCGTTTCACCTTCAAAACCACCAAAAGCTATGGTAGGGTTAGAGGGTGTAAACCACCACAACGACCCTGCACGTGCGCAATACCATGCCCACACCGGCATTATGGGAATATATTTTGCCATATAATGCCAGGTTTCCCAATGAGTAAGTTTAAATAAAATATTTTTGAGGTTCATGCGCCGGTAAAATTAAAATAAATAGCCGGCATACATTAAAAAAATCAATGACCGATAGCTGTTAAAAATTCCTGTTTTTTTCTTCTGGCTACGTCAAGTGTTGTGCCGTTTTTCATGAGTACCTGCCCGCCGTCTCCTTTAATATATTTTTCTATACAGTTAATATTTATGATGTGCGAGTGATGGATGCGAACAAAAACAGACACGGGTAAAAGTTCTTCAAAATCTTTAAGGGTTTTAGTAACTGTTATTTTTTTATTATTGCTCATATAAAAAATTGTATAATTGCTTTCTGCCTCCAGGTAAATTATATTTCCTGTTTCTACAAACTGCAGGCCTTCCATAGAAGGCAGTGCAATGCGATGCCGATCTTTTTCTTTGCTTAAAAGATTATGAAGCAATGCTTCTAAAGGCCTGTTGGCAGTGCTTTCTGCCCTTTTTTCTATTGCTTTATTTACTGCCGTTTTTAATTCCTGTATCTCTACAGGTTTTACCAGATAATCCAATGCACTAAATTTTATGGCACTTATGGCATAGTGGTCGTAAGCAGTAATAAAGATGAGTTCAAAATTGCGATAGCGTAATTGCTGCAGCATTGTAAAACCATTCATGCGGGGCATTTCAACGTCCAGAAAAACAATGTCAGGTTTTTTTTCTTCTATATTTTTTATTCCTTCTTCGCCATTTTCGCATACAGCAATAACCTGTACAGCAGGGCAATAATTTCCCAGCTTTTGCTGTAGCGCATTGCGGCTGCCTGTTTCATCATCTACAATAATTGCAGTAAGCATTGTATAATTTTTATTGATTAATAATTTTTACTTCTACCCTGGTACCTGCCGGCTGACCTTGCTCATTGTACAAATCAATAATTTTTACGGCCGCATGGTCGTCATCGTTTATGAGTTGTATTCTATCTGCAGTAAGCTGCATACCCATAGACTGATGCACGGGTTTATTGAGTTCCTTATACCATGCTGCCTTTGCTCGGCCTACACCATTATCTTCTATGGTGTAAAAAATTGTATTGCCCTTTGCGCTTACGGTAATGCTCAAAATTCTTTTGCCACTTACTTTATTAAGCAAGCCGTGCTGTATAGCATTTTCCACATAAGGTTGTACAATGAGCAACGGTACATTGTAATCTCCATACATTATTTCGTCGGATACGTTTATGGTATAATCCAATTGCTTATCTCTTCGCAGTTTTTCCAGATCCAGGTATACCCGCAGTGTTTCTATATCTTTTGTGCATGGCACCCTGTTGTTTTTTGATGTTTCTAAAACAGACCGTATAAGCCTTGCAAATTTTGAAAGGTAAATGGTTGCTCTTTCTTTTTCATTATTTTGTATTAGATTATCTATAGAACTGAGGCAATTAAAAATAAAGTGAGGGTTCATCTGGCTGCGGAGTGCTTCCAGCCTTGCTTCTGAGAGTTTTTCATTTACCTGGTGTATTTCTATTTTTGTTTGCTGCACTTTTAATTTTTCTGCAGCTACTATCCTTATATTTTTAATACGCCATTTTACGAAGGCATATATAAAGGCTGCTGTAGCAAATAAAATTAATAATTTAAACCACCAGGTTTGCCAGAAAGGCGGTGTAATAATTATTGTAAATGAAGTATCATTTTGGCTTTCGCCTGTGCGTACAGAAAAGATATATTCGCCCGGCTGCAGGTTAGTATAACTGGCAAACTGGTTGGTACCCGCATTTACCCAGCCCGTATTTACCCCGCTGAGTTTGTAATAAAATTTACTTTGCTGCAGGTTAAAAAAATTAAGCGATGCAAACGAAATGGTAATAAAATTTTGTTTGTAGCTGAGGCTTACCGGTATATTTTTATGAAGCAGTGTATCTATCCATAATGCAGTGTCGTACACTTTAAAGCCAGTTATTTCTACATTATTTGTATGGCCTGTTTGCAGGATTTTATCCAGCGGTTTAAAACAAATAAATTCTGTAGAGGTATTGGTAACCCATTGCCCGTTTTGTAGCACATAAAAGTTATTTTGTTTAAAAGAAGAATTGATAACACCGGCTTCTATGTTGTAGCGAATAAATTTTTTATCAGCTAGTTTAAATTTATACAAACCATAATCTGTGGTGAACCAGAGAAAGCTTTCGTTATCCTTTTTTATGCTATACACTGTATTGGCAGGCAGTCCGTCTTTTTCTGTAAGCTGCGTAAATTTTTTTGTAATGGTATTAAAAAAATTAATACCGCCATAGATGCTGCATATTGCAAGAGTAGTATCATCTATCTGTTCTATACCCTTTGTGGTAGAACCTTTCAGCGATTGCTGACTTGTTTCGTCCGTAAAATATGTTGCAGAAAAAATTTTTTTATCTATGTCAAATTGTTTAAAGCCCGCATTGGTACTTATCCAGCAGCGCTGTTGCTTATCTATAAAAATATTGAGTATAGGGCTTCTGTTTCCGGTATTATCTTGTGCAGCAAAAAATTTTTGTTGTTGTTTATCCCATCGTGTAATGCTGCCATTGTGCAGGCCAAATAAAATATTTCCTTTTGCATCCTTTGCCATACAACGAATGGTATAATTATGCATCTCCGGTGGGTGAACTGTTTTTATAGAATGCGTAATCGGATTAAAAATGTGCAGGTAACCATGCTGGCAGCCTGCCCATATATTTCCATCGTCATTTTGGATTAAACACCAAACCGAATTTTTTTCTGCGGAGCTGCTAAACCGTATGGTTTTTTTAAAAACAAAATTACTATCAAATACAGTGATACCGCCACCCCAGGTGCCGGCGAGTATATCCCCTTTTTTTGTTTGCAACACACACTCCAGTTCGCTCTCCGGCAGGGAAGCTGCATTATTTTCTTCGTGATGTATAGATTGAAAATACTGCTGATAAGGATTAAAAACAGTGATACCTTTATCTGTACCCAGCCATATATTTTCTTCCCTGTCCTGATAGATGCTGTAAATGGCAAAATTATAGCTGTTACTTTTTTTATTTTTTTCTCCGGATAATATTTCCACAAAATTATTACTGGCAGCATTATACTGCAGCAGCCCGGCATTTTCTGTAGTAAGCCAGATGCCTCCCCGCTTATCTTCAAATATATTGGTAACAGAAGGATGAGCATCTGTAATAGCAACTCCATATTTCTTTTTAAATATATCATTTAAAGAGTAGGCGACTATTTTTTTTGTAGCATTATTATATTTATAAAAAACATCGCCCCAGGTGGTTGTCCAAAAGTTTCCCTGGCTGTCCTGCATAATATTTTTAATACTTTTAAACAATTTATCCGCAGCCAGTTTACCAAATTCCTGAAGCATTATATTATTTACTGGATTGTAATTGCGGGAGTAAACTTTCTTTGTGCTGTGATCAAACAACAACAGCCCGGAAGTAAACATCCTTAGCCAGGTAAGCCCCGCAGCACTATCTGTTATAAAATAATTACTTGCTTTATTATTAAAAGGACGAGGATTAATATCCTGCCACATAATATTTTTACCAGTGCTGTCCAGCCTTAATAGGGTTTTGTTATTTAGTAACCATGTTTGGTTGTTCTCATCAGTATATTTTTCAAAAGAAAAATCTGTATTATTTATTAATTTGCCGGGCTTTAATATACTAAACAGGTTTATTACAGGATCAAATTTCTCAAAAATATTGTCCTTTGCGATCCAGATAATATTTTTTTCTTTATCGGTATATATTGATGCAGCAGTTGTTATTGCTGCATTTGGGCTGTTAAGCATTTCAGTGTAAGATACAAACCGGCTGCCATCATATCGTTGCAGGCCATTTGCTGTTGCCACCCATATAAACCCCTTTGCATCCTGTGTTATATCAAAAACATTATTGTGCGCAAGCCCGTTTTGCTGGGTGAGATGACGGAGAAAATAATTTTTTTTTTGTGCAGCGGCATAGCTACAAAAAACGCACAAAGTAGTAACAGTGAATAAAATAAATTTGCAGGGCAACGGTATAAAAAAAAGTTTATTTTTAAATAGCATCTTATTGTTTAATGATGCACAAGAAATATTTGCTGTTTAATAAATTTACTAACTAAAAGGCGCACTTAGGGTTGTAATGTAAAAGGCCTTACCCATACTCTCCAAAAAAATCAGTGACAGGCCTTCTCTAAAAGCCGGCACAAGTTCAACTGCAGGAGCCAGAAACATAAAATGACAAAGCGTTTGAGGATATACAATTTTTTACCGGGTAATGATGCTGTTTTATTGTTTTAAATGGGTAAGGGCAGGGCCTGTTACAACAAAGCCATATTCTTTTCTTTTAGCGTTTAATTCCGTTTCGGATAAATGTTTAAAAGTACCGCTGCTTACCAAAGTAAACCATTCTTCCATCCTGCCGGCAGGCTGAAAAAACATTAATAATTTAGCTTCCCCTTCATTCGTTTTTGCAAAAGCATGCGGTATATTTCTTGGGCCATATACACTATCTCCGGCTTTTGCCGTATAAGTTTCTTCCCCTATTTTTATTAAGAATTCGCCGGATAATACATACCACCATTCATCCTGCTCCGGATGGTAATGCAAGGGCGGGCCACCGTTTTTTATGCGAACACTTTCAAACATATAAATATCCCCATCATTATCTTTAGACGATACTTTTGTTGTAAAGGTATCGCCTTCAAATAATGAAATAGGATTATCAAAACGGTTTTTGCCTGCGGCTACTTTAAAACCTTTGGTAATTTTTTTTATTTTTTGTGCAAATAATTTTATCGGTGCTACAATGCCCGCTGCTGCAATAATACAGAGTTTTAAAAATGAATTTCGTTTCATAATGAATATTTACTGATGTTTAATTTTTTATTGCTTAAGAAGATGTAAACCCTAATTTTATGAATTCGTCTTCTGTGTGGAGCTACTGTTTAATTGTATTCTGTTTTTCTTCCAGGTTCAGCAGCCGTTCATTTAATTTTTCTATCGTTTTGTTTTGCGTTTCAATAATTTTTTGCTGTTCCTGCATGGCTTTCACAAGTGGCACTACAAATGTTTCATAGCTTAAAGCATAAAGCTCATTGTTAGTAGTGGGTGTATGAATGCCACTAAAATCATAGCCGGTTTCTCTAGCCGCTTGCTCCACTTCTTGCGCAAGAAACCCGGAGTATTTTATTTTTTCCATATCAAGTTTCCCTGGGAAATCTTTTGTTTGTTTGTTACCCGTAATTGCCAGCATCTGGTTAATACTTTTATAATAGGTAACCGGCCTTAGGCGCATAATAAATTCGAGACCTTTCACTTCTTCTTTAATATTGTTTTTTATCCTCGCATCAGAAAAAGTGGCCCATGGGTTATTGGAATAGTAGCCGGTAGAACTGGGGTTGCCCAGAATAACCTGGTTGCTTGCACCATTTAAAATACTTTCATTACCTATGCTTATGGTATTGTTTACATTGGGCGAACCAATTGCTGTACCGGCATTACTACCTATGGCAATATTTTTTGTGCCCCCCTTTAAATACTGCATAGCCTCTACACCAATGGCGGTATTATTATTTCCGTTGATGTTGGTAAAAAGAGCAAAGGAACCAAGGGCAGTATTAAATTCGCCAACGGTGTTATCATACATTGTAAGTTCTCCGATAGCAACATTACTTTGACCGCTGCTATTTTTAAAAAGCGTACTGTACCCGGTAGCGATATTTCTTACCCCGGTGCTGTTTGAGAAAAGTGTTTTAAACCCGCTTGCTGTATTGCCTTCGCCAATGCTGTTATTATAAAGAGATTGATAACCGCTTGCCGTATTTTGAATACCGGTAGTATTTAAATTCAGCGAAGTTTCGCCAATGGCTGTATTGTAGGAGCCGATTGTATTTGAGCCCAAAGCATTGGCTCCATTTGCGGTATTAAAACTGCCTGTGCTATTAGCAAAAAGTGATTTTGCACCGGAGGCCGCATTGTTGCTTCCGCTGATATTATTTGAGAGCGTTTGGTAACCGCTGCCGGTGTTGTAATTTCCATTAACGTTAAAATATAAGGATGATACGCCAGCTGCGGTATTGTAATTGCCGGTGGTATTGTAATACAATGTGGTGTTTCCAACAGCGGTATTTTCGCTGCCTGTAGTGTTTGCACTTAGTGAGATTGTGCCGGTAGCTGTATTGAAATCGCCGGTGGTATTGCTTTGCAGCGCACCACCGCCCACCGCTACATTATATTTTCCTGCATTGTTTTGCCGCAGCGCACTTACACCTATTGCTGTATTAAGCGAACCGCCGGCATTTGACAGTAAACTTTTATAGCCGAAGGCAGTATTGGAAGTACCGGTTGGTGCCGCATCCATAGCCCGAAACCCGATAGCTGTATTGGAGAGACTACTATCAATGATGCCGGCATTTAAATTATTTATTCTAAAACGTAGCGGTTGGTTATCTGCTGTTCCTATAAAATTTGCAGCGGGGTTGGTAGCGGTGTTTCCGCCAATGTTCCATGCATTTATTGCTGTACCATTTGCACCATTGCAAGTATAATTTGTTGCAGTAATTTCAGCAGGGTCTAAAATATTATTGTTGTTTGCATCCAGGCCAGTCTCCATTTTTTGTCCGCCATTTACGCAATTTGTGCCCGCAGGTTCTGTTGTAGTTTTTACAAGACTTTTAGCACCGGCAATACCCTGTGCACCTTGCGGACCAGCTAGTCCTGTATTTCCTACAGGGCCAGTTGCACCCGTTGCTCCTGCTAACCCTTGCGGTCCTTGTGCGCCTGTAACTCCTGCTGGCCCTATGTTTCCGGCGGGGCCCGTTGCACCTGCCGGTCCTAATAACCCCGGTAACCCTTGTGCGCCTGTAACACCCTGCGGGCCTTGCAATCCCTGCGGGCCTTGTACACCGGGCCTGCCATTTACGGTGTACAAGGCATAAGGCACACTTAGTAATTCTGTGTTGCCAAGCTCCGTAAAGTTGTTTCCTCCCAGCGGATCAGCTTCCACTTTTATAAACTTATTTCCCGAACTCCAGTTTACTGCCGCAAAGTTTCCTGTGCTGCTTAGTGCCCCTGTGCTGCCTATGGCAAGAGTAAATAAACCAAGCTGGTTTGTTGTGGCCTGCCGGGTTTCGCTATACACATTTGTACCAGTACCGCCACCATCTAAAATGGTAATGCGAATTCGAATGCTTGCGTTGGTAATGCCCTGCCCTGCTGCATTGCGTGCCACCGCTTGGTAATTAAATTTGTTGGGTACCTGCGCAAAGGCCGGCGCTGAACATAGAAAGATAAGCACCAGAAGAAAATACTTTTTCATTATAATCAGTTTAGTTTTCGAATGTTGTAAGTGCATTTTTTTATTGTCGTTTGCCCGGCTTCTGTAAACCAAACTACCAGCAAGTAATGCCCGGCTGCCAAGCGGCTGATGTTGTAATTTTTAGATAGGAAACTACTGTAATCAAATGCTTCTTTTTGGATGAGCCTGCCACCTGCATCCAATAATTGCGTTTGTATTTTTCCTTTTTTTAGTATGCTTAGCTGTAAGGTAAAAATACCGGAAGATGGATTTGGATAAACATTTACTTCGGTACTGCTAAAGCACTCAAAAGCTGCCGCTATAGAAGTAGTGGGCTGTAAAATGCCTTGTGTAATTAATAGTCCGTTTCGCTGTAAGCTTTGCACAGCGGGCATTTCGCCAATGGTATAGCTTATTATAAAATTACCCGCAGTACCTTGCGATGCTGTAGCGCTTGCAGCCTGCACAGTAGTTATTTGCTGCGCAATAATGCTAACAGGGATAAAAGAAAAACTTAATAATAATATAATTTTCACGCTTGCTTTTAATTTATTTATCTAAAAAAATTTTAAAAAAACCATTGGTTACTTCAATGCTTTTACCGGATGCATTTTCTATAGCTGTAAAATAGAACTTACCATCTGCAGTATGTTCATCTACTTTTATAATTTCCATCTCTCCGCTTTTTGTAACGCATAACCCCACCCCGGTAAAAAAAATATCTGCGGCTTCATCTTCCCCCAGTATTATTTTTTTACCAGCTTTCATGTACTGTTTGCTGTAAGGCAGGTCAATATATTCTTTACCAGAATAGCCAACAATTCTTCCCGCTGTTTCTGGCGGCATAAGAGATGTGGCCGCCCATTGTTTACCATTTATTTTGGCTGTCATCGTTCCTTCAGCTTTTATTGAAGGTGTAGTATTGGCGATTGTTTCAGTAGGATTTGAAAAAGTGTTTTTTGTATGGCTTGTACTATTATTACAGGATGTAAAAAATAAAATGACTATAAAAACCGTTAAATAATTTTTCATGGGTAAAAATTTATTTCTTTATAAATGTTATCGTTTGAGTGTTATCCTTTGTCAAAATCCTGGCAAAATAAGTTCCGCTCCCGAGCCTGCTCACATCAATAAAATCTGTTGTATTTTTTAAAATCAAATTTCTAATTTCTTTTCCTGCTGCATCGGTAATTTTTATATTGGCAACCGCTGTTAATCCTTGTACATATAATTTATCTGTTGCGGGGTTGGGGTATGCAACCATCAATTTTTGGGGAGCCTCTTTTAAAACAACTGTATTGCTATAGTGAGGGTTTCCATCTGCATCCTGCTGTTTTATTTTGTAATAATGCGTATTAATATTATCAGTAGGGATATTGCAGAAATAGTTGGTATTTGCAGATGCATTTACTACGCATGCATTTGTAAAATGTATGGCATCCGTACTATGTTGTACGGTGTAATCTTTTACATTTATTTGGTTGGCCACCTGCCAGCTTATTTTTGCGGTAGTAGTATTTTCCCATTGTGCCTGCAGGCCAAGCCATGTTACAGGAAGCACGCCGGTGGTTATTTTGCAGGGTTCTATATCCGGGCTGATGGTACCACACTTGCCTCCAAAATAAAGTTCGTTGTTGTATAAGGTAAAGCTAAAGTCTCCCAGTACCGGAGTACTAAATGCGGGGCTGGCTGTATTTTGAAAAGTTGCCGGTTTTGTACCAGCAACGCTTCCATCAGTTTCCCACAGCGGATAAAACTGCATATCGTTTACTATAAAATAAAGCTTGCTATTAAATACGGGAGCAAATCTTGTATCTCGTAAAAAAGGATCGCCACCACCGCCCTGTTTTATTAAAACTGTTCCCGCCGCTGTACCATCAGATTTCCATAAGCCGGTAGCCGCACCATTATAGCAGGAAAAATACAAGTTGCCGTTATAAATTACGCTTTGCTGCGGTATACTTCCTTCGGCGCCGGGTTGTATATCTTTTACAATTTGCGTACCTGCGGCAGTACCGTCAGATGAAAATAATTCTGCACCATGTGCATCATCTGATGCGGTAAAGTAAACTTTGCTGTTGTAGGTAATAAAATTAAAAGGTGCGCCGCTGTACATTATGCCGCCGCCATCTGCCCGTAAGTTGATGACCATATTCGTACCTGCAGGCGTACCATCTGTTGTCCACAATTCTGATCCATTGATACCATCGTTGCTGTCAAAAAATAAAGTATTGCCCAATACTGTATAGTTGGCACCAGAACTACTGCTGATATTTGGCCTCAATAATACCGTACCCGCAAGCGATCCATTACTCTTCCACAACCCGTAGCCAACGCCTGTTCCATCATCACCCGTAAAATAAATATCATTATTTAAAATGGCGAAAGTGGTCAGCCCATTAAAAAGCGTTGCATAATTTTTAATTACAACAGTTCCTGCTGCAGTACCATCGCTCACAAACAAATGCTGTGCGCCACTTGCATCATCTGCAACAAAAAATAATTTATTATTGGCCACTGTAAAATATCTTGGGTAAGCATTATTGCTGCCGGTATACAAATCTTTAAATAACACAGTACCTGCTACCGTGCCATCGCTTACCCACATTTCATAACCGTTTACGCCATCGTTGTAAGAAAAGTAAACTTTGTCGTTATATGCAGCAATATCAAAACTTGTATTTGCCGGGCCGGTAGTCGGGGTAAGTTTGATTGTACCTGCTGTAGTGCCATTGGTAATCCAAAGCCCAACATTAATATCATCGTTGGCAATAAAAAAAAGTTTGGTACCAGATATGGTAAAATCAAAAGGGAAAGAATTGCCCGTTCTTAAATCTTTTAATTTTTGAATAACCTGTGCAGGTAGTAATGCAGAAAGTAGAAGGAAAATCAAAATCAACAGGCTGATAATTTTAAATTTTTTGGGTGAATATATTTTCATCATGTTTATTTTTTAGGCGACTACTTTTTGGTATTTTAATTTATTTTAAATGCAGTAAAATAACTAGAGTTACCGGTGATGACCGTAGAAAATGAATTTACGTTAAGCTGCACAGATACTACATCTCCGGCCGCTAGCATTACATTATCTGAAAAACCTATTTGCTGAAAAATACTGCTGCGTACATTATATGAAACGGAAGATTTTGCCACAGTATTAGCCAGTATAGAAACACCCATGGTGGTAATAGCGTTGGAAAACATAAACAGATAAACACTACAATGATAAATACCTGTGGCGGGAACAATAAATGTGCTGTTGCTAAAAGTTGCGTTGTTTAAAAAGGTTTGTGTACCAAAATTTACTTTAATATTTACGTTGGCATTTATAGCCTGGCTTGTGCTTGCGATGTATCTAAAATTTATGGCACCCGGTGCTGCTGTGCTCATAGCATTCCAGTTGGTACCATCAAAATAACAAAAGCCGGCTGGTGCATCTGTCTGGTAAATCATTAAACCGGTAACTGGCAAAGCAATGGCATTCTTTTCTGCCAGCGTCATTCTTGGTATAAGTAATCCTTTGCTGGTACTGCTTATATCCAGCATGGCGCTTGCATCTGGTATAGTGCCTGTAGCATTTATACCAACATTTTGTGCTGGTGTTTTTTGCAGTGCAGCAAGTATAATGATAAAGAGAAAAATTATTTTTTTCATTTGTTAAATTATTTTTTTATGAAGAATAGTGTTTTTAGTAAATTATTATTATACCCGATGCCGATGTGATAACTACCTGCAGGCAACAGCAACGTATTTATTTTTTGTTCAGCATCAGTTAGTACAAATGTTTTAATTAAACCTCCTTTGGCATCGTAGAGTTTTGCTATTGGCTTTTTGTTTATAAGTGCACTGCTACTTTTTATAATGGCATAATCTGTGGCAGGGTTTGGGTAAATAAAAATGTTTTCTGCATCAGCTGTTTTTATTTTTACAATGGGCGAAAAGCTAAAGCTGCCATCATTGTCAATACTTTTTAAACGATAGTAACTGGTCCCGGTAAATGGCGTAACATCTGTATAGCTGTAATTTTTTATACTGCTGCTAAAACCTGCTGCAGGCCTGGCTCCTACGAGGATAAACTGTATTGCATCTTTGCTTCGCCACACTTCAAAGCGGTTGCTATTTTGCTCTGTAGCGGTTTGCCAGTAAGTATTTACCTGTTTGTTATTTAATAGGGCATTAAAATAAACAAGCGTTACCGGCAGTGGAGATGTAATATCTGTCATCGTCCACCAATCGTATAACTGGCTGCCAGGTACGTTTGCAATTTGAATAGTATTAGCAGTTGTATTTATAGTAGAGGCCGAAAAAAAATCATTCCATTTTTGGAGTGTGCTGTTCCATCGCTGTGCAAAAAGATTGGCTTCGGTAAGTGTATTGGGTGCATTGTATTCATCATCGGAATATGTAAAAATCACATTGCTTAGGTCTGGCTTAGTGCTGTACCCTTGTGGGTTTATCTGCCAGAACCGGTCTATAATTTTTGCAGAATTATCGTTACCGTTGCTGTTTACATTAGTTACGCCTGCGGGTAAAAAATCGCTGTTCTTCCAGGTGGGTGTGGGGTAGGTGCTGCAAATAATTTGACCTATAATGCCAGCACCATTTACTGCCGTAAAGCTTAGTGTCAGTAGGTTTGCAGGATTACCAAAAGGGATGGTATAGGTATTGCCCCCGCCAGATCCAATTATCCATATTACTCGGTTAGTTTCTTCTTCGCTTTGTATGTACCCACCTGCAATGCTTGTTATTGCGGTATTATCCGGGTTATCTATTATTAAGGCAGCGCCGTTTTTCAGTTGGATGGCGCCGCCATTAATAATAAGTTTTGCCTGTGCATACACAAATATATTGGGTAGAATAATGAATATTGTAAGAAGAAGTTTTCGGTAAAAAGCAGCACTGTCCATTTTGGTTTCTTTAAAAAATGATTATTATATTTTTTATGGAAACCGCAAATAAATAAGGCCTTAAGCAGAAAAGGTTGTTTCGTTAATTGCTGTTATTTAAATTTGCAGAGATAATGTTTTATAAAGGTATTTTGCAAAAAAGAAGTTTTGAGTGTGGATTGTGTAACTGGTATTGCTACTTGAGTATGTGGTGGTTTTTGACTGTAAGTAAAAATAAAACAATCGGAATATAAGTTATACCTACATTATTTAAGGAATAGGAAGGCTGCAGGTAAATGTACTTCCTTTACCCAAATAGGTTTGTACAGATATATTTCCTCCGTTTTTTTTCAAAAACTCTTTGCATAAAATAAGACCGAGTCCTGTGCCGGATTCATTAGAAGTGCCATGTGTAGTAAAAAAATCATCGCCAAAAAGTTTGCCTGCATTTTCTTCGGTCATGCCGGTGCCGGTGTCTTCTACAAATAACTCCACACCAGTATTAGTTTGCCTTGCACCAACATTTACCTCACCATTTTCCGGCGTAAATTTTATAGCGTTGGATACCAGGTTTCTTAGCACCAGGTTCATCATATCTTTATCTGCATATATGTACACCGCAGGATCTAGCTTACTGTTCAGATAAATCTTTTTTGCCTCTGCCTGCAGGCGCAGTAAATTTTTTACCTCATTTACCAGTTCTGTTACTTCAAGGAGCTGCATATTTATGGTAGCTCCTTTCATTTGGCTCTTTGCCCAGTGCAGCAGGTTCTCCATAAGGCCGGTAGTATAATTAAGATCTGCTAAAATATCCGGCAATAATATTTTTATTTCTTCTGGCGGCACATCATACCTGTGCATATTGGTAAACAAATTTCTAAGGCTGTAAATAGGTGTTTTAAGATCGTGAGATATTATGGAAAATAATTTATCCTTTAGGCTATTCAGCGCTGTTAGCTCTGTTGTTTTATGTTCCAGCAACATAGCTTTGTCTTTTATTTCTGTAGCCTGGGCAGATATTTTTCCATAACTGAATTTAAGTTTTTTATTTTTTCGGAGAATGTTTTCCTGGTAGGTAGTATTTTCTCTTTTTGTCATAAATAAACCAACAAAAATAAATATTATGGCGAGCAAATGATTAGCTACATAAAAACCAAAATTTACATCTGCCATTTTGTAGGTATAATTTTTATGAAGAATGTACACCGCCATATAGCATATTGATGAAAGGCAAAAGGCAAGAACGATATAGCGTATATTTTGCAGGAAAAATACAGACAGCACACCATACAAAATGAAAAATAATTCTATACCCACATCAATATTACCTGCATACACAAGAGCAGTGGTAAGGGGGTAAAGGGTAAAGTATATAAGCATTGATTGCTCATACTTTCTATAATAATTACAAAGTAAAACACTAAAACTTATAAAGGCAGGGGATATAGCTACAACCCATGCAATGGGCGGTAAATAACCATCATTTAAAAATGCAGCCAGCGGTATGGCAATACCCGTTATTAACCCAAGAAAATTGATTTGGTTAAATACGTATAATTTTCTCTTGGTAATAATATCCAGATCCCGGTGTACACCGATAGACATAATTTTTTTTCGGAATAGCTTTAAACCAGAAATCAACAACATTAGAAACTAATTTTATCTAATAATAAAAATTAACCGGCGGTCGCTCTTAAAAATTCTACACACGCTATTTATATTTTTCATTAACGATTATTTAAACGATATAGTTTTATAACGAAAACCTAGCGGTATTGTTGTTTATAAAATAAAAAGTTATTTGCTTTTATAAATTTTATTTTCATTTAAAATAAAATAAAAAACAATATTTTATTCTATCGAAATTAATAACCATTTGAGGTAAACATGCCTTAGTTGCTATAAAGTTTTTCCTAAAATTTTATGTAATAGTCTCGCTTCTACTTATTCCTTAGAATTTTAAAAGAAACTTGCTCATTATCTTTACAAAAAAATATGATGAGTAATCTTGTAAAAGAATTTAATGAATATCGTACAAAAATGAACGATGTTATAATGGCAAAAGATAATCTGGTAATAAAAAGATTATGGAATCTTGATACCAACACTTATGCTACCGGTGCAATAAATGTAAAAACAAAAGAAATGCTCGGGCTTGTAGCAAGCATGGTATTGCGGTGCGATGATTGTATAAAATATCATTTAGGAAAAGCATACGAAGAAAAGGTAAGTACAGCAGAATTATATGAAGTATTTGCTATAGCAAATATGGTGGGAGGAACGATAGTAGTACCGCATACACGCAGGGCTGCTGAGTATTGGGAAGAATTGAATGCAGGGTAAATTATTTTTGATTGTTATTGAAACAAATATCTTTCTGCTTAAAAATCCTAAACTTTTTAATAACACTTCTTTAATTGTTTACCTATTTCCTTCATAACTTTACAATTCACCAAAGAAAAAGGAGGTATACATGTCTACAGATAATTCATGGATGCCGGCAGCGGGTTTTTAAGTCCTGCTGAGGTGCTCCACAAATAACATTCTGCGGCTGCTATGACAGCCGAAGCCATTCTGATTTATCGGAATGGCTTTTATATTTTAAGAAAGTGCATGACTGGCCAAATATTTTTTTGTAAATAATACAACAGGCTGTCTTTTGGAGACAGCCTGTTGTATTATAAGTAAATATTGTTTAAACTATTTATAAGAGTACCCAACCCCTTTTTTAATAGATTGCTTTACGCCAAACCCGTCACTTTTATCAGATATCATTAAAATAAAAGGAGCATTATTTTCTGCCGCCGCTTCTTTAATTCTTTTGGTAGCTTTTTTATCAGCAGAGCCTGCAGTATTATAACTTAACAAACCAGAGGTTTTGCCCCTTATTTCTTCTCCCTTTTTTAAACCAATAACCTGGCTTGCATCTGTAAGTATTTCTACTTTTTCCCAATCACCTTTTCCCGAAACTTCAATTTTTTCAGATACCTGTTCTTTACGACCGCTTGTACCATAAGTAATAGATGCTATAGCAAATTTTCCAATGGTCTGCTCGGCATCTTCGCCAGGGTATTTGTAAGAAATAGTAGTTTCCCCTACTTTAATAATTTTTACATCCAGCTTTTCTCCAGAATGCTTTAACATCAAATCATTTTTTTGTGCAAAAGAAAAAAGCATACATATTGATGCTAAAAAAGATAAAATAATTTTTTTCATATTTAATTTTGGTTTGAATGTGAAAATAAAACTTTTACAATTAACAATATCGTTAAACTGAAACTTTGTTTAAAATAAAATGTAAAGTTGATAAGAATAGAGTAAAAATTTTATTTCATTGATACGGTAAGGTATCATGTGTTATTGTTAAAGCATTTTGTTTCTTTATAATCTCTTTGAAACAATTATTTGGCTCCGAAAAGTTATTGAGAATAACGGATTTTTAACTATCATCTTTTAATGTAGCTTCTATAAAAATAATCTGTCTCATACATTGTATGGAGTTAATTTTAAATTTTACTATCCAATCAATAACTTTGTGTTCTTATTAAAATGTATTTATGAGTGATGCAGCAACACTTGCCCCCCAACAAATTTTAACCGCAAAAGATTTTGCTACAGACCAGGAAGTGCGCTGGTGCCCGGGTTGCGGCGATTACTCGATATTGGCACAAGTACAAAAAATAATGCCTACACTGGGTATTCCTAAAGAAAATATAGTAATTGTAAGCGGCATTGGCTGTAGCAGCCGCTTTCCATATTATATGAATACTTATGGTATGCACAGTATACATGGGCGTGCAACAGCAGTAGCCAGCGGGCTTAAGGCTGCAAGACCAGAGCTAAGTGTATGGATTGTAACGGGCGATGGAGATGGGTTGAGCATTGGTGGTAACCATACCATACACCTGCTGCGCAGAAATTTTGATGTGAATATTTTATTGTTTAATAACCAAATTTATGGTTTAACAAAGGGACAGTATTCTCCCACATCTGAAGAAAAAAAGATTACAAAAAGTACGCCAATGGGCAGCATAGATCATCCCTTTAACCCGCTGGCGCTTGCCATGGGTGCAGATGCAAGTTTTATTGCCCGTACTATGGATAGAGATCCTAAACACCTGCAGGCAATGCTTTTGAGATCGCAGGCACATAAAGGATCTTCTTTTTTAGAAATTTACCAAAACTGTAATATTTTTAATGATGGTGCTTTTGAAATTTTTACAGAAAAAAGCAGCAAACCAGAAGAGGCTTTGTTTTTAGAACAAGGAAAGCCGCTTGTATTTGGAGCTGCTCAAAATAAAGGGATTAAGCTGGATGGTTTTAAACCTACTCTAGTTAATTTGGAGGAAGGCACAAGCCATGATGATCTTTGGATACATGATGAAAATGATATTTATAAAGCCCAGATCCTCATTCGTATGTTTGATGACCCGGCACTGCAGGGGCATTTGCCCAGACCATTTGGTGTTTTTTACCAGGCAGATAGGGCATGTTACGAAGATGTAATGGCGATGCAAATGGAAGAGGCACTGGCTAAAAATGGCCCTGGAAATTTGGATAAATTGCTGAAGGGAAGGGAAACATGGACGATAGGTTAAGAACAGTAAGATTGTTAAAAAAGGGAGTATTAAGGAATAAGCATTAAGAAATTAAGATGGTTAAAGGGGAAGAATGGGATTATTAAGAAGTTAAGATTATTAAGAAATTAAGATGATTAAGAAATTTAGATTGTTAAGAAATGACCATTAAGATCATTAAGAAGTTAAGATGATTAAGAATAAATAGTAAAAAATAAAGAAGTGGAGGAAAAGCTTAATGCTCTTAATAGTAAAAAAATAATCTTAATAGTAAAACCCTAGGCCCAGTCTACCTCCCCGGGTTTTAATGACGCCACAAAATCCCCCGCAGCAGCCACACCTTTTGCCAGCATTTTTTTCATATCTGCAGGTATAAATTCCAACCCGCCAGTACCGCCGCCCAATGCTGTTTCCGGCTGTATAATATGAATTTTTAAAGGTACTTTATCTTCAAACGGACTTTCCTTGCCTTGTATGGTAAAATATCTGTTGATATCATCCATAGCAAGACCTTCTCTTTTCATTTTCTTTTTTACGGCATCTATATATTTTAATGCATCATTGTATTGAAAAGGGATGATAAGATCGTTCTTACCAACATCTGTCGTAAAAATGGCAATGGTCTGCTCCAGTATAGGGAACATGGTAGTATAATCTGTATTATTTACCTCCCCATTTTTAGCAGAGAGTAATATCGTAAAAATTTCCTTTGCATCTGCATCTATGGCTACTTGTACGCCAGCATACTCCCTTACACCACCATCTACAAACTGATCATTTGGTCTTGCTTCGCCAGCTACATGCAGGTTTACTTTTACCGGGTTCATAAAAATAGGCTGGCAGGCAGAGGCGAGTATAGCTTTTCTAAAATGATCGCCATTTGTAAGTTTTGTAGTAGTGTAAAATTTTGATTGCACAGGATTTACCGCATTGGTAAATACCACCAGTTCTTCTGTTTGCAAACACACGGTATTCAAATAAATTTCTTTGCCCGATGTATTTAGTTCATCAAAAAAAGCATCAGTATAAATCTGCGAAATTTTTTCAAATAAAGGAGAGGCGTCAAATATTGAATTTTCATCCAGCCGGTTACCAATGTTGTCTTTAATAATTATATCATCGTTGGTAATGGTAGTATATAATTTTTGCAGATCATCAATTTTGCCGAGTGCTGCCAGTGGAGCTATTAACGAGCCTGTGCTGGTACCCACCACCATATCAAAATCAATAGGAAAGTTTTGCACCAGTTGTTTTATTACACCTACTGCAAATGCACCTTTAGAGCCACCGCCGCTTATTACCAATGCTTTTTTCATAAATAAATTTTTTATAAATAAAAATGATGCAACAAATTATTTCTTTACTGATTAAAAATTGGGGTTGTTTTTTTCTTCTTATTTAGTTTTATACCGATATGCGTTTGCAGCCACCAACTGTTTAAATTATAATCTCGCTGCACTGTAAAACTGAGCTGTGCTTTTTGTAACACTTCCAGTGCCAGCCCGCCACCCGCCATTTGTTGTTTATCTGTGCCCCAGTTTGCCTCTGCAATGAGTTGAAGATTTGCAAGCCCTGCCAGGTTTTTAAGATCAAAGTTTTTTATTTTAAGTGCCAGCATAGGCCCAAATATGCCCGATAATTTTTTATTGGTATACACGAAACCTGCATTGGCACCGAGCCGTAGTACATGCTCTGCTACTACAAACTGCGGGTTAAGTGCAAGCCCACCGGCATACAAATCTGGTGCTGAGTGAAAATTTGTAACAACGGCGTTATTTATTTTAAGCAGTAAAATATATCCCTTTCTAAATTCGGTATCGGTTTTTTTTTGTGCAAAAGCAGTTGTGGTAAAACAAACAATAATTGTGGCTGCAAGGCATTTAAGTAATTGATGCATGTGCGGTAGTTTTTAAGAAAGTTAAAAGTAGGTATAGATTAAATAGGTAGCAATACCATAATGTGGTTATATCAATTATGGATCGTAGAATAATATTTTTTGTGTGCTGTTTTGGTATTTCAGGGATATTGGTTAGAAGCAAAATTATCTGCAAATTCTTTGCCATCCTTTTATAACAATTATATTTGGATAAGTATGCCATTTCCTATTACTATATCTGCAGGCCAATATTACTTTACACTGCATAGCATTTTTGAGTTTCTTGCTTTTTTTGTGGCTTTCCGTTATTTTATTTTCTTAAGAAAAAAACAACAAGATCTTATTGAGTCTGAAAACAGAACATGGATTATTATCGGTGCCATATTTGGTGCCATAATAGGAAGCAGGCTTATCGGTGGATTAGAAAATTTTCCGGAGATGGTTTCCGCACCAAATAAATTATTGTATTTCTATCAAAATAAAACGGTGCTTGGCGGTTTTTTAGGTGGATTGTGTGGCGTAGAACTGATCAAAAAAATTATTAAAGAAAAAAATAGCAGCGGCGATTTATTTACTTACCCTATGATACTTGGGTTAATAATAGGAAGAGTAGGCTGTTTTAGCATGGGTGTGTATGAAGAAACTTACGGTATTGTTACTGGGTTTTTTACAGGAATGAATTTGGGAGATGGTACCCTGCGGCACCCCGTAACGCTGTACGAAATTCTTTTTTTGATATTGCTTTGGATAAGTATTGTGCAGGTGGAAAAGCACAGGATATTGCCACCTGGTATGCGATTCAAAATATTTATGATGGCTTATATCAGTTTTCGTTTTTTGATTGATTTTATAAAACCGCATTATACCTGGCAGGTTGGATTATCTACTATTCAGGTTACTTGTTTAGCAGGGGTTGGATATTATGCAGCACTTTACTTTAGCAAAAAAAAATTATATTTGAGAAAATAATTTTATGCAAAATAGTACACCTCAACATATCGTTTAGAAAGAAGATAAATATTTTGTGGCTCAAGATGGAAGTCATGTTTAATAAAGAAAAATGGGCAATCCGGTATAGACTGTTATAATTCCTGCTGGGAGAAAGAAATGCCTACAGCAACTTTTAATTCGATAGGTAGACAGTCTGGTTTATCAAAATTAGATTTTGAATAAGAACTAAATCCAAATATAAAAACGAATACCATGCCCGAACGCCCATACACTTATTACGACTTCACACTTAGTATTTGCAGCACCTGCCTTCGCAGGGTAGATGCTAAAATTGTTTTTGAAAATGCCAACGTGTACATGCTTAAGAATTGCGTGCAGCATGGGTTTGAAAAAGTGTTAATAGCAACAGATATTGAGTATTATAAAAATATTCGCAATTACAATAAGCCATCAGAAACGCCATTGCATTTTAATACAAAAACACATTATGGCTGCCCGTACGATTGTGGTTTATGTGCAGATCATGAGCAGCACAGTTGCCTTACTGTTATAGAAATTACAGACCGCTGCAATCTTCAATGCCCTACCTGCTATGCCATGAGCAGCCCGCATTACGGCAGGCACAGAACGGTTGAAGAAGTAGAAAAAATGCTGGATATTATTGTGGCAAATGAAGGCACGCCAGATGTGGTGCAAATAAGCGGCGGCGAACCAACAGTGCATCCGGATTTTTTTGCCATAATGGATATAGCAAAGAAAAAACCGATAAAGCATTTAATGCTTAATACAAACGGAATACGAATTGCTAAAGACTTCGAATTTACAAAGCAACTTGCCACTTATGCCCCCGATTTTGAAATTTATTTACAGTTCGATTCATTTAAACCCGATGCGCTAGAAGCCTTGCGGGGCAAAGATCTTACGGCAACAAGAATGAAAGCACTGGAACATTTGAATGCGTTAAACCTGGCCACAACTTTAGTAGTAACCTTGCAGCAGGGAGTAAACGATGAGGAGATAGGAAAAATAATTGAATTTGCTTTACAGCAAAAATGTGTAAGAGGGGTTACTTTTCAACCCACGCAGGTAGCAGGACGTACAGATAATTTTAACCCCGCAACGGACCGTATTACGCTTACCGATGTACGCAGAAAAATATTAGAGCAAACCAATATTTTTGAACCAAATGATATTATTCCTGTGCCCTGCAACCCAGATGCGCTGGCAATGGGTTACGCATTAAAAGTAAATGGTAAAGTTTTTCCGCTTACGAGATATGTAGATCCTGTACAGCTTTTAGACAATAGCAAAAATACCATTGTGTACGAGCAGGACGATGCGTTAAAGGAACAGATGATTGATATTTTTAGTACAGGAATTTCGGTAGACAGGGTAGAGGAAAATATGAAACAACTCCTTTGCTGTTTACCACAAATTGAAGCGCCAGGTCTGGGTTACGATAATCTTTTTCGCATTATTATTATGCGGTTTATAGATGCGTACGATTTTGATGTAAGGTCTATTAAAAAAAGCTGTGTGCATATCGTGCATAAGGACGGGCGCATTATTCCTTTTGAAACCATGAATTTATTTTACAGGGATGATAAAGAAGAATACTTAAAAGTACTGCAGGCAGAAAGAAGCCATGTGCCAGTTTAAATTTTTGTACTTACAAATGAGCTACATTAAAACAAAATAAAAGGAATAATTCGGCAAATTGCAGACTAAGAAAAATATAATAAAATGAGCACATGAAACTACCTGTAAAAATTTTACTGATAAATATTGGAATTGCACTTTTTTTTAGTTTAATGGTTTCATCTACGATAAGCGGATCTTCATCATTTTCGTATCAAAATCTTTCAATTGCATTTGGCTTAGTAAATATTTTTGGCGGAGTAGTAGATTTAATAATCGGATTATTTTTATTATTTAAAGAAGATAAACGTTATGCCCAGGGTTTTTTATTAAGCGCAGGCACAATGATAATGCTGGGTTTTGCCGTATGCAGCGCAACTAAAATATAATATCTTAAAAAATAAAAAGTAAATAATAAATTTATACAATGAAATTAATACCCAAAATAATATTATACAGTTTTGCTGTTGTTTTTTTATTTGGCGCATTACTCGCTGTTGCAAATGGTGGGCATAGCAGCGAAGATTTTTTTGTATTTATAGGAAGTGTAGGTTTTTTTGGCGGCCTGCTGCAGTTATTTGTTGGCCTTATTTTATTGTTTGCAAAAGATAAAAGATATGCGCAGGGCTTTTTTATAAGTGGCGGTTTATTAATGCTTATTGGTTTTGCCACCTGCACTTCAAATTTTAGAATGGGCGCAATGCATTAAATAAAAGAATTCATCTTTAATATAAAATCTGGGTCTGGCGAATTATACAGATATTTTTCTGCATCCTGCAGGCTGCATACGCCCGGGTAATTGCCCTCATTAAAACTAATATCTTCTATTATCTGAAAATGCAGGTGCGGCGGCCAGTTACCATTTTCTTCTGGCTTGCCTAAATGTCCAATAACTTCTCCTCTTGTAAGAAATTTTCCTTTGCGCATATCTACCAAATCTGCAAGAGAAAGATGCCCGTACAAAGTATAAAAAGCAACAGTATCTAACTGGTGCTGCAAAATGATTGTTGCACCATAATCTCCAAAATTATTATTGTAGGCAAAGCTATGCACCATACCGCCAAGTGGCGCAAATACTGCTGTTGCTGCAGGCGCCCATATATCTGTACCTAAATGCAGGCTTCTTTCTTCTATGCCGGAAAATAATGTACTGCGTTTGTATAAAGTGCGGTTTTCGTTGTAGCCACCTATACCATAAGTAGCCCCTGCATCAATTAATTTTTTATTTACCCATGCAGAAAAATGATTGGTATCAGCAACGAGTGCAGCTGTAATTTCTACATTACTTTCTGTAAAATTAAAGGGCAGTAATGAATCTCTTTTGTCATCAAATGTTACTACTTTATGAAACGTTGGCCGGTTTCTTATCAATGCATCTTTTAATTTCTCGTTCATTGTTTGAAGGTAAACAAGTTTTGGTGTTCACGAAACGAAACAACGATAACAACGGAACAAAAAAATCTTTGTGCTGCTTGCTGCCTTTGCGCCTTCTTGTATTAAGAATTTTACACAGCGAAGCAGCGATTACAACAAAACAAAATTCTTCTTATGCGTGCTTATTTTGCTTTGCTTCTTTGCGTGTAATTAAAATAGTTTCACGCAGCGAAGTTGCGATAATAGCAGAGCAATAAATAAATCTTTTGCTGCATCCTTCTTTTGCGCCTTCTTGTATTAAGAATTTTACACAGCGAAGCAATAATAACAACGGCGTAAAAATTTTTTTATTCGCAATTCTTTTATTTTGTTCCTTTGCATAAAACAAACTCCTACTTCACTTTTATCCTGTTGCCATCTGCATTGGTTTCTCTTTCTCTTGCGCTAAATTTTGTTTTACCAAAGCTGTAATTTAATTGCAACCTTATACCACGGCTTTCCCACTTGCGCTGGTAAGTAAAATTCTGGTTGGCGAATTGTACACTCTGGCTCCAGCGTTGTGTATTAAAAATATCATTTACAGCAAGGTTTACAGATGCCCGGGATTTTAATATTGTTTTCTTTATTCCAAAATCCAGGCTACCCAGTGATTTTGCTTTAAAAATTGCTTCTGTTGTGGCAGCATTAAACCAACTGCTTAGCTGCAGTGTCCAGCCTTTACCTGGTTTAAAATTTTGCTGTATATAATAGTTCATACCCAATACTTTTTTGTTCAAAATACCATCTGGCAGCATGCCTTTGTAATGATTTACAAAGCTGGTAATGTTTACATACCCTTCCCACCATTTTGCAATGGGCAGGGGTGCACTTATGTTTATGTAGCCATTATCCAGCGTGCCAATATTATCCTGCGTAGCACTTGTTAGCTGTCCTTTTTGCTGAGATATGGTTTGGCTGTAATCCTTTGTGTGGTTGTATCCCAGCGAAACGCTGATAGCATCCCTGTAGGTGTATTTAAATTCTGTGTTGTTACTGTACTGTGGTTTTAAAAACGGGTTTCCTTTTTCGCTGGTGTAAATATCATAAATGGTTTCAAAGGGGTTCAGGGATTGATAATCGGGCCTGTTGATGCGCTTGCTGTACGAGAGCGCAATCCTGTTTTTATCATTCATTTTATAGCTTACAAATGCTGTGGGAAAAACATTTACATAATTTGTATCAGGATTATTGATGCTGGTTTTTCTTAAATCTGTAGAGTGGCCTTTTACCACGGAATTTTCTACACGCAGGCCCACCTGGTACTCAAACTTTTTTACCTGCTGCCCAAAGTTAAAATAGGCAGCATAAATATTTTCTTTGTAAGAAAATACATTGCTTCTGCCGGTATCAGCTTTCATTGTATTGCCTGCAAGTGTGGTAGCAAATAAATTATTATCGGTGTTTACATTACTTGCCTTTATGCCGGTTTCTATTTTTGCATGTAGTTTTTTTAGTTGCCTGCTGTAATCTGCTTTAAGGGCGTAAATATTTATGGTGGTAGCCACATCAAGGTCGTTTGCCGTAAAATTATATTTGCTGTTGTTCCTGTCTAAGTAGGATGTAGTAAGGTTGGTAAGGTTAGTGTTTTTAAAATAGGTATAATCAGCATCAATGTTCAGTTCATTACCAAGGGTATCTTCAAATTTATAATTGAGGTTGGTATTGTAGCGGCGGTTTTTGTATAGGTTATCGTTTGTGGTTGCCAGCGAAGAGTCAAGAATAGCATTGCTGCTTATGGCCGTATTGCCGGGTGTGTTAAAAGGATTTTGGTTAGCATCAGTATTAAACAAAAAACCAAAAGTGCTTTTTTTATTTGCAAAAAAATCTATACCCGTTCTCAGGTTATATCTTTTGCTTCTGTCTTTATCTATGGTAGCATTGTAAAAGTTTTTGGTAGCGCCGTTTACATCTACATTCCTGTTTATAAAACCATTGGTATGCTGCAGGTTGTTATCTGCATTAATGTTGAAGAAACTATTTATTTTTCCTGCACGGCGATTGATACTAAAGGATGCATTGCTGCGGTAATGTGTGCTTTGGGTATAACCTGCGCCCACATTGCCATTGGTGCCTTTTATCCTGTTTTTCTTTAGGCGTATGTTTATAATGCCCGCATTGCCCTGCGCATCAAAACGGGAAGAAGGGTTTGTAATGAGTTCAATTTTTTCTATACTGCTGCCGGGCATACTGCGTAAAAAATTTGCCAGTTCTTTACTGCCCATTTGTGTGGGACGACCATCTATCATCACGTTTACGCCCGCTTTGCCACTCATGTTTATTACATCTTCGCCGGTAATATTTATACCGGGTGCTTTTTGTAAAATTTCAAAGGCGCTGCTTCCTATAGCATTAATATCTGCCTGTACATTTACTACTGTTTTATCTATCTGCTGTTCTATAAATGGTTTTTTAGAAGTAATCAGCACGGCAGCTAAATCTTTTGATGAACCTTGTTTTAAAATAATATCTTCTGTTTGTGCAGAACCATTTTCATTTTTTACAATAAAGGCAAGTGTGGCAATTTTTTTACCAGATGGTACTTTAAAATAAGTGCGGGGGTTTAAGGTTATTTCCCAGCGGTTGCTGCCAAGCGAAGTAAGTTTACCTTCTGCCACCGCTCCATTAAAATTTATTTGCCCTTTGGGAGAAAATTCAAAAAGATCGCCATGTGCTGTACCGGCACCTGCCCATATATACAACCCATCTGTTTTGCCCAGCAGGCCATTTGCTTTTGCACCCTGTGCAAGGTTCAGGTTAAACTGTACGGTAATCGTTGTTTCAAAATCGGCATTAAGTGGAGTATATGTAACCAGTTGCGCTTTTACCGCAAGGGCTATAAAAAAAAGGCTGATGCTGATAAATGGTTTCATTGTGTTGGTTTTGATTTGTTTCTCAAAAGTAGATTGCACTGATGGATCTGTAGCTGCAAATCATTATTTGATACCATAAAATGTTGGCTCAAATTAATTTGACAGCAAAAATGTTGAGTCAAAAAGGTTTCAAACGAAGAAATATTTATAATGGCGGGTCAACAAGAAGTTTCACAAAGCGAAACAGGGATAACAGCGAATGAATAAGAGGATAAATTATATACTACTCAAACAACCCTTTTTGATTTGTAACAAAAACAGGCTTTTGCACATTCAGGCCGCATACTTTGTATAATTTATCAGCAAGGTAAATGCTGAGTTCTGGCGAGGTAGCTTCCTCATGCATGTGCATAAAAAAATACAGTTCTTTAAGCCCATTTTGTAACCAGTAATGTATTCTTTCTACCCATGCATTTATACGGGTATAATCAGATTTGTGCAAACTGTTGCCTACATAACGAATAAAGGTTTTTGGAATTGTTAAGTGCATGTGTGCACAATCTCTGCGGCCGGCCGTATCTGTAATTACAATGCCGATATTTAATTTTTTTAGGGTGTTATATAATTCGGCTGCAATATCATTGTTGCTAAACCATTCTGTATGGCGCACTTCTAAAAAGAATTGTACATCTTCGGGTAAAGATTTTAGGTACTCAAACAATTCGTTTTTTCTTTTAGGAGAAAAGGATTCGCTCACCTGTATAAAAACAGGACCTAAGTGTTCTTTAAATGCAATAATTCCTTTTAAAAATTCGTCTTGTATAAAATCTTTCCCCGTAAGTTTTCCAAAATGGGTAATACCTTTGTACATTTTTGGACAGAATTTAAAATCTTTTCCTTCTGCCTTATCCGCCCATTTTTTTATAGCATCCGGCCCGTACACTTTATAATGTGTGGCATTTAATTCTATGCTGTTGTAGTGTTGTACATAATGGTCTAAAAAATCTTTTTCTTTTGTTTTTAGCGGGTAAATTTTACCTACCCACTCCGGTCGTCCCCATTTTGCACAACCCATATAAACTACAGGATGCTTTACGGCTTTACCTTTCAATATTTTTTATTGAATGCAGGCTCTGCAGGCAGCGAGAAATCTATTTTGTTCAATTCATTTTTTTCTACTCTTCCAAATTCCATAGTTAAATTTTTACTCTGGGTTCTCTCCATTTTTCAAACAGCACAATATTCATGAGTACCAGCAGCATGCCGTAAAAAATATCTTCTACTGGTATGCTGTATATGCGAAGAGAAAGATTTTCTGCATCGTTATATAAAACTACCGGTATTGCTGTAAGAAAACCATTTACCAGCAAAAAAGGAATAAGAATGATGGCATAACTTATTAAAAATACGGAGCTGTTAAATGATAATATATTTTTGCGGAAAATAAAAAAAAGGAAAATAAATGCTGCACAAAAAATGGCTGTATAAAAACTGTATTTATGCTGGTTAAAAAAGATGGATATTATAAAAAGAAACAAGCCAATTGTAAATAATATTTTTTCTGATAGAATAGTGCTTTGCAGCTTTGGAAAATAGCAACGAATGCATTCATAAATAAAAGTGCAATTGTACGGCACTATAAAAAAGAACAGCACTTCTTCTACTGGTAAATTAAGAATATGAATACCGGAAATATAACCTGGGTTAAATGACCAAACATGTATTGAGGTAAACCATGCATCCCAAATAATATAAAATAACGCAGGCAAAACCATTGCAGGCAAAACGTATTTCCATTTTGTATAAAAAGCTACTTTACGATCGAAGCTAAGTGCCAGCGGACCGGCAAGGGAGCAAGCAAGTATAAGAAAATATGTGTAGTGGGTATTCAAGTAGTTTAATTATTTATTAAAACCTATTCTTTGCCTGTCTTCCCATTTTTTGCGCCATTTTTTATCTAATAAATTTTCCATTGCATCATAAATCTGGTTTAATTGCACATCATCCTCACTAAGCCTTTCTTTAATTTCTTTCATTTAAAATTTTTAATCATTTTGTTGCAATAAATTTTTTTTAATTGCCACAAAAAACTAATAAGAGGAGTGCGTACTTCAGTTTCATATTTTATAATAAATACGTTAATGTATAAAAGAAGCTTCAAACCGTGAGACAATTCTGTGAGGCATTTAAAAAACTTTTCTCATTTTATCTGCCTTCACTTTTTCCCAGTATTTTTTTGCAACATACAGCATTCCAAAACTTTCGCCACGTTCTTTGCCCATTTGTTTGTGGTGCATTTTATGCGCCCATCGTATAGTGCGTATATACACATTGCTGCTGCGGGTAAACCATTTAAACCGCTGGTGAATAATTACATCATGCACCAAAAAATAAGCAAATCCATATAGTGCTATACCAAAGCCAATGGCGGCAGCTATATAATTTTTATGTTCTAAACCAAGCATAATGCAAAGCCAGCTAGGTATAGCAAAAATGAGGAAGAATGCATCGTTTTTTTCAAAAGCATACCCTTTGGGCTGGTGATGATCTTCGTGCAAATACCATAAAAAACCATGCATTACAAACTTATGTGTAGCCCAGGTAATTCCTTCCATTAAAAAGAATGTACCCAGTGTAATTGATATAAAGAAAAGTAGATTCATAAAAAGGTTCTTATGAGCATGAAAAACATCATCATAATCATTAGCAAATTTACGGCGAAAATATTTTTTTTATTAAAATTTAAGCAATGGAAAACTGTCATTATTAATGCGCTGATGATAAACCATGTTAAATAATTATATGTCGGTATTTCTCCTGTACCCAGCCATTGCCAGTAACCCAGTTTTACGGCAGCAGGTTCCATTACCCAATCAAAAAAAACGGCCAGCATAGCACCATCGCTCATTATAGAAAAAAAACGAATGGCTGGGGCTGGTGCGCCCGTTATTTGGGTAAGTTTTGCAGATATTTTTTCTAAAAGTAAATGCACCGTAGCACCACAGCAATACATAATAACAAACCAGTTTATACCAATTACAAACGGTACATTTTTAAAACCTGACCCCAGGGTTTTGCCATACGCATATTGCCCAAAAAGCAAGCCGGTAGAGGTACCTGCAACTTCTGCGGCAAAACCAACCACAAAACAAACTCCCATAAATAAAAGGAAAGGGAGATTTATTTTATCCTGTGTGTACAATATCAGTACAAACATAAGCAACAGGTTAAGCGGCGTAATAGAAATAAAAAATGGCGCATCAAAAAACAAAATTCCTACAAGGCCAATAATATGAAAAAGTACCGCAATAGCTGTTGCAACCTGATATTTATTTTTTAAAAACTTCAATGCCTTTTCTTTTTTTGATCATGTGCTATAATATCGCTTACAATTTTTGCACTGCTAAGGCAAAGTGGTATGCCACCACCCGGGTGCACACTGCCACCACAAAAGTATAAATTTTTTATAGCCGTCGTAAAATTTGGATGACGAAAAAATGCTGCCATTTTAGAATTGGAACTTGTACCGTACAATGAGCCAAGATATGCTCCTGTTTTGGTTTCCATCAGTTGCGGATGCAATATTTCTTCAGTAACAATATAGGGAGTGATATCTTCTTTTAATATACGGTTCAGCTTTTCTGTAATATATTTTTTTGCAGTAGCTTTTAACTCGTCTTCATCATAAGTAGTATTGGCTGCTACATTTATCATTACAAACCAGCTTTCGCTACCCGGCGGGCAGTTATCCGGCTCCATTTTAGAGGTAATGTTTATGTAGATTGTAGGATCACTGTATAGTTTTTTTAAACGAAAAATGTGATCAAACTCGGCAGCATAATTTTTGCTGAAAAAAATATTATGCAAATCTAACTGTGGTAATTTTTTATTGATGCCCCAGTAAAAAACCAGTGCGCTGCTGCTGCGTTCCTGTTTTAAAATTTTATTTGCTTTAGGTAAATTTTCCAGTAAATTTTTATAGGTAAAATAAACATCGCCATTGCTCACCACCACATCAGCCATTATATTTTCATTATTTACCACAATGCCCTGTGTAATATTTTCGTTGTAAATAATTTTTTGTACAGGTGCATTAAAATAAAACTGCACCCCTTTTTTTACAGCAAGATGGTACAATGCATTGGTAATACTAATCATGCCGCCTTTGGGGTAAAACGCTCCTTCATTTTGCTCCAGGTGCGGTATAAGGCTAAGCATGGCCGGTGCTTTAAAAGGATTACTGCCGTTATAGGTAGCAAAGCGGTTAAAAATTTGCTGCGTTTCGGCTGTTGCAAACTGCTGCCCATTGTACCTGCCCAGCGATTTAAAAATATAAGAAAATTTTGCAGACCGCAAAGCCTTAAAGGAACGACTGTGCA
The DNA here is from genome assembly GCA_025350645.1 of Ferruginibacter sp. Lineage (GTDB taxonomy): Bacteria > Bacteroidota > Bacteroidia > Chitinophagales > Chitinophagaceae > Ferruginibacter. Next base: position 52,129 of record JANXXM010000036.1, on the reverse strand, counting down.
GCCATGTTCTTTTTTTATGCAGCGAGTGGCCTAAGAAAACGTTGGCAATATTATCATAAATATTTTTTGACCGCTGTAAATATTTTTTTAATTTTTCCGGCTGCTCGCCGGTTTTTTCTAAAAGTTCTGCGGCAAACAATTCCGCATCGGTATATGCAATTATTTCTTTGCCGTTTTCGTAAAAATATTTACAGGCAACGGGTAGTTTTTTATAAGAAAAATATTCTGCTACTGGCTCGCCCGCCAGTTCAAAAAGAGCTTCTATATTGTGCGGTTGAGTAAAAAGCGATGGACCAGCATCAAATTGAAAACCATCTTTTTCAAAAGCAGATAATTTGCCGCCGGGATAGCTGTTTTTTTCATATACATGTACTTCAAAACCAAGCACAGTAAGTCTTGTAGCCGTTGCCATACCTGCTACACCACTGCCAATAATAACTGCCTTTTTGTTTGAAATACTCATAATACATTGAACGAACTTCGCAAACCCGCTTTTACCAAAATTACGGCTTTGTACGAGTTACTTATTCTTACCCGCTGCTGCAACAGCATTTGTGGCTGTGCTTTTTTTATTTTCTTAAAAAGCGTAAGATAATATTTATAAGCAAGATATACACCAAACCTTGCTTTTGCAGGCAGCAGGAGTATACTGCTATATGCATTTTTTAAATCTTCAGAGATGTCTTTTTCTATTTCCCGTTTATCATTTTCAGTAAAATTTTTAAAATTTACACCCGGAAAATAGGTACGGTTCAGTTGCTCATGATCTGCTTTAAGATCTCGCAAAAAATTTACTTTTTGAAAAGCTGCACCCAGTGACTGAGCGCCGGGTTTTAATTTTTCATACATCACTTTATCGCCATCGCAAAAAACATACAGGCACATAAGACCCACTACCTCTGCACTACCGTAAATATATTTATCATAACCTTCGCTGTCATACTGCTTATTGCCCAAATCCATTTCCATACTGTTAAAAAAAGATTCTATAAGTGCGGGGTCTATAAGAAATTTGTTTACCGTAATTTGAAAGCTTTGCAAAATAGGATTGAGGCTGATGCCGCTTTCAATAGCTTCGTAAGTTTCTTTTTTAAAAGAGGAGAGTAATTTTTCCTTATCATAATCATGAAAAGTATCTACAATCTCATCTGCAAAACGAACAAACCCGTAAAGGTCATATATAGGCCCGCGAATATCTATATGCAATAATTTTATTGCGCTGCTAAACGAAGTACTGTAACGCTCCGTGGTAAGCTTGCTACATTGGTGGCTTATATCGTTAAAAATTTGAAACACTATTTTTTAAATTCTTTTATAATTTGTTTGGCGGCTACTTCTCCGCTTATAAGTGATGGTGGCACGCCTGGTCCTGGTACTGTTAATTGCCCTGCATAAAAAAGATTGCTTACTTTTTTACTTTTCATTGCCGGTTTTAAAATGGCTGTTTGCATAAGCGTATTTGCTAGCCCATAAGCATTGCCTTTATACGAATTGTAATCATCTACGAAATTGGATACTGCATAAGTTCTTTTGTAAATAATTGCATCCGATATCTTTTCTCCTGTATATTTTTCAAAACGCTGAACAATTTTATCAAAATATTTATCCCGAAGTTCTTCTGTATCGCCCTGCAGCCCTGCGGCTACGGGTATAAGAAAAAATAAATTCTCGCAACCCGGTGGTGCTACTGTATTATCAGTTACTGATGTGGCGCTTACATAAAACAATGGTTCTGTTGGCCATTGGGGATCATCGTAAATTTCTTTACCATGCTTATCAAAATCCACATCAAAAAACAGGGAATGGTGCGTCACATGCTGCAATTTTTTATTTAAGCCTACATAATATAACAACGAAGAAGGTGCCATTACCCTTTTATCCCAATATTGTTCACTGTAAGTTCTGTTTTTTTCTGGTAGCAATGTCATTTCTGTAAAATGATAGTCTGCCGCCGAAATTACAACATCTGCCGCAAAATTTTCATTAATTTCAGAATTATTTGAAGATAACAGCTTTGCCGATACCGATATGGCTTTGCCAGCCGCTATGTTTATGGCAGAAACATTGTGACCAAACTTAAATTTTACGCCCAGTTCTTCAGCAATCTTGTACATAGCATCGGCTATATTGTACATGCCGCCCTCAGGGTACCAGGTGCCCAATTTAATATCTGCATAATTCATGAGGCTGTATAAAGCGGGTATATTTTGTGGTAGTGCTCCCAAAAAAAGCACCGGAAACTCCATCAGCTCAACAATAAGCGGATTTTTAAAATATTTTGCGATATGCTTTTTCATATTCGTAAATACATCCAGCTTTAAAATTCCTTTTGCAAGATCAATGTCTAAAAATTCGGTTATAGATAAGCTGGGTTTATACACCAGTTTGTTTACACCCACTTCATATTTATATTCTGCCTCTGCTAAAAATTTATCTAACTGTACGCCACTACCCGCTTCCAGCGATTCAAATAGTTTTTTTAATGCTGTAAGATCGGCGGGGATGTCTAATTTTCTATCAGGATAATATACCGAGTAGGAGGGATCTAATCTTTTGAGTGTATAGTAATCAGCTACTTTTTTTCCAAAACAATTAAAATACCGGTCAAATACATCAGGCATCCAGTACCAGCTTGGCCCCATATCAAAAGTAAATCCCCCGGCAGTAAATTTTTGTGCCCGCCCGCCTGGCATGCTGTTTTTTTCTAGCACGGTTACATCCCATCCGTCTTTTGCTAAAAATGAAGCGGCAGATAATCCGGCAAATCCGCTGCCTATTATGATAACTTTTTGCATAGAAAATGGATGTGTTTTTAAAACACTACCATACAAATTTAATCGTTAAAAAATAATAGTTGGTTATCCTTTCATCGAAAAGTGAATAAATGAAAAAACAATATAGGATTGAAGATTAAAAACCTCGTACTGGCAAATCTTTAAAAAATGTAGTCGCCAGTTTATTTTCTGGAAAAATAATAGACCAGGCGGTAAGGAATATGATTTTGAAATCTGTTAATACAGAAGCATTTTTTTGATACCACATTTCCAATTCGCCCTTAAAAGGAAATATTTTACTGTACATCAATTTAGGATCTTCAGCTTCTGAAACTATTTTTTCTTCATCTCTAAAAATTAATGACCCAATGCCTGTGATACCAGGTTTAGCGTTGTAAATATTTCTTTTGATATTTTCTTCGTATTGATTAAAACTTACTTCCATTAATGGCCGTGGGCCTACAATACTCATATCTCCTTTTAAAACATTGAAGATTTGTGGAAGTTCGTTAATTTTTGTTTTACGAAGAAAAGAACCAAAAGGCATTACCCGCGGGTCGTTGCGTAAAGTAATTTCCCCGGTACCAATGCTCGGACTGTTTTTAAGCATAGTGGCAAACTTCCAAATATTGAATGGCTTATTTTTATACCCGAGTCTTTTTTGAAAATAAAATATTTCATGCTCGCCTGTCAATTTTAAAATTATCATTACAGGTATAAGTATGGGCGATAAAATGATAAATGCAAAACCAGCAATTAAAATATCGAGTATACGTTTTATAATTTTATACATACAAAAGTGCAGTTCAGGAAAATTTTATTTAAGAGCGTACAATCTCTAAGTATTTTCAATTTGCAAATAAAATTTGCATTAAATAAACACTTCTTTTATTTTGTTGGTAACGGTTTTTAAATCTGCATCGGTAATATAAGTACTGCAAGGTATACTTAAGCAATGTTGGTATACAAAATCTGAACGATCATTGTTTTGAATATATAAATCATTTTTAAACATTGGCAATTGGTTCATCGGCACCCAAAATGGGCGGCTTTGCATTTTGCTGTCGTTCAATGCTTTTAAAACTTCTTTTTGCTTAATTGTAAAAATAGTAGGCAACCACCAGTTAGGCGTTACATCGTCACTTACTTGTTGAAACTTAATATCTCCTATTCCATGTAATTCTTTTTTATAAAAAGCAATGATTTCTTTTTTGCGGGCAATAAAGCCAGGCAATTGTTCCATTTGTGCTACACCCATTGCTGCCGCTACATTTACAAGACGGTAATTATATCCAATTTCATCATGCATATATTCAAAAGGATCGCTCTTTGCCTGAGTGGTAAGATGCTTAGCTCTTTTAGCAAGGGCTTCATCGTTGGTTAAAATCATACCACCACCACCTGTAGTAATTATTTTATTGCCGTTGTAACTAAAAGTCCCCATCAACCCAAAGCTACCTCCATGTTTACCTTTGTAGTAACTGCCGAGTGCTTCTGTACTGTCTTCAATAACTACTAAGTTATGTTGCTTTGCCAAGGCAAGCAATTTGTCCATATTGCAAATATTACCTAGTACATGTACAGGCATTATGATAGGTATACGCTTGCCTGTTAATTTATGATAGCAAACATAATCCTTCTGCACTGTTTCAGCTTGTAAAAATGTTTCTAAAATATTTAAATCCATTTGCCAGTTATCGGCATCAGTATCTATTAATATTGGTGATGCTCCTGTATATTTTATTGCATTAAGTGTAGCTATAAAAGTAATATTGGGCGCTATTACCATATCATTTTGCCCCACACCAGCAAGTATTAAGCAAATATGCAAGGCAGTAGTGCCGCTACTGGTAGCCACGGCATATTTTGTACCTGCATATTCAGCACTCATTTGTTCAAATTTATCTACATAGCTGCCAACACTGCTTACCCATCCGGTCTCTATGCATTCTGTTACGTATTTTAATTCGTTACCGCCCATGTTTGGGCCACTCAATAAAAGCATAATAAATTATTTAAAAATGGCTTTGTTTACTTAAAAGAAATTGCAAATGTATTAAAACCCCGTTCTTTACGAACGGGGTTTTTAATACATTTATCAGCATGTTAGATGTTTCTAAATTTTTGCGAGAAAGAATCTATAACGATTCCTGTTTTTAATAAAGTATAAATTTCTTTTACACCATCAGGTACCGTTTTAGTAATGGTATAACCTAATTCATTTTTAATTTTATCAAAATTTACACGGTAGTCACGAGGATCCTCATTCATTTCCACATAGTCAACTTTTACATTGGGCACCACTTTACAAACCTCTTCTATGATCATTCCTTTGTTGTAATTTTCTTCTGTACTGCCTACATTAAATACGTTTGCACGTACTTTTTCTTCTGGGCTTTCAATTACCAATACTACTGCACGGGCAAGATCATCTACATGGCAATACGGCCGCCAAAATTGTGCACCCCAAATCGGTTGTTCACCATTTACGGTTGCATTACGGGTAAATTCGTTTACAGTTAAATCGAAACGAATGCGTGGACTAAAGCCATATACAGTGCTAAAACGCAATGCTGTACTGCACATGTTGGAATCCTTTTTATCTTCCAACAAATATTTTTCAAACTTTACTTTCAATTCAGCATAAAGAGAAACAGGATTTAATTCAGATGTTTCTGTAACAAAAGAATCTGGATCAGCCATTTTACCATAGTTACTGCAGGTACTTGCAAAAACAAAACGTTTAATACCAGCCGCTTCTGCAGCATCAAATAATGCTACACTACCATCCCAGTTGGTACTGTTGGCATCATCGCTGTACTTTTTACAGGCAGGGTCTCCAACTATTGCAGCTAAGTGAGCTACTGCTTCAATATCTTCCAATGCAAGTTTTACATCATCAGCATTGCGTACATCGCCTTTCATAAATTCAAAATTTGGGTTTAGCATTATATCTATCAATGCATCGCCACCAAAATTTAAATTATCCAATGCCCTTACACTATAGCCCTTATCTAATAATTGTCTAACCAATACAGAACCAATATACCCTGCGCCACCTGTTACCAATACTTTCATATATTTTTTAAAATTTTATGTGCAAATATAAACCATTGCCCATAAAATGACACTTTTATGTAAATAAACACTATTTATTAACAACGAAAATCTCTCTGAAAACTTACCTGGCAGGACATCCTTTCACTACAACACCATCATTAATATTTTTTACGACTACCGCACCAGCGCCAACTATTACATTGCTCCCAATTTTTATACCCTGTTTCACTACTGCACCAGCACCTATAAATGTATATTGCCCTACATGTACATTGCCACATAATATTGCTCCCGGCCCTATATGTGCAAAGTCTTCAACCACGCATTCATGTTCTATAACACAGCCTGTATTACAAATGACCCCATTTCCTATTGTAACAAGCGGGTTTATAATTACTCCTGCTGCAATCATGGTGCCATTAGATTGTATTTTTACTGTTGTGTCTATAATTGCAGATGGATGAACAGCATTTACAGGTAAAAGTCCTTTTTTGTGCAAATCGTAATATACCTTGCTTCTTATTTTATTATTACCAATGGATATAAAAAATGAATGGCTGGATAGTTTGGATATTGCTGTTTCGCTTGTTTCTGAACCAAAGTAGGAAAGGTTAAACGGATTTTTTTCTTTTATACTTTCATCACAGTAACCAATTACTTTTTTGCCCGCTGCGGATAGTATTGCATATACCACAAATGCATGACCAGAATAGCCAATTATTATCATTTCAAAATTATTTATTTATTTAGCAGATCTTGATATGCTTCTCTCATACTTTTCCAGAATAATTCTCTATTATAAACTGTGGTAATTGTATGAAATAACGTTTCGGCCATTTGCTTCATGTGCAAAGAATCATTAAGCGCCATAATAAGTTTAGCTTTTAAATCTTTTTCATTCATACTTGTAAAAATTAAACCAGTTTCATTATCGGTAACAATATCCACATTGCCTGTTATCCTGCTGCATAGTATGGGTAATTTCATAGCGGCGGCTTCCAGCAAAACATTTGGAAATCCTTCTCTGTAGGAGGGGAAAACAAAGTAATGCGCAATGTGCATGTAATATTCAACTTTATCCGTCCAGTTTATATGAATAATGGCGGTATTATTTTTTATCTGATCTTCAATAGCTGCAGGCAGCGGGTCAAGATCAGGCTCATACTGCCCGGTAAGTATTAACCGCAAATAAGGAAAGTCTTTTTGCAATAGGGAAAAAACATTTACTAATTCTACAATACCTTTATCCAGCACGAGGCGGCCGATAAACAAGAGATAGGTATTGGCCTCGCTATAGGAAACTGATTTTTTTATTTCAGTAAGAAAATCATCTTTAAGATTATCGGCATTGTACCTAACGGTATCTATGCCATTGGAAGAACCATTTCCAATAATATTTATTTTTTGTGAAGCAGTAAAATTATGTTCTATGATATATTTTTTTAGCGAATCACTATTTGGCCACACATTGGTAGCAGCTGCATAGGTAAGTTTTTCGATAGTCTTTAGTAATGCCATTTTAGCTCCTTTTTCTACCATTAGCGGCAAACCAGCTACAGTGTGAATTCTAACTTTTATGCCAGCAATTTTTGCGGCTATCATTCCCAGCAATCCGGCTTTGGGTGTTTCTGTATGTATAATTGCCGGCTTTTCTTTTTTAAAAATTTTAATGAGCTGCAGTATACATTTTAGATCTTGGAGAGGAGTTATTTTCCTCGTCATTGGCACTACAATATGCCTGCAGGGTTCGTTTGCCAATAGCATTTGCAATTCTTTTCCATCGGCACTTATCATAACTACCTCCATTCCTGTTTGCTGCATATAACTAGGCTGCCCTTTTAAAGGATATGCCAGAGCCATAGGAACAGTAGTTATGCGAATGAGTTTGTTGTTATTAAACAAAATGAACTTTTTTAAATTAATTAAGTGCCTTGTTTATTTTATTAATCATAGGTTTTTCTACCAGTCTGAAAAAATATATGCTGGCAATACTTACAATTATAATGGTAATAAAAGCTGCTGCATGCAATAACAAAATAGACTGGCTTAAATATTTGCCGGCTACTTTTAAAAAAGCTGCTATGAGCGGCAGGTGCACCAGATAAAGTGAATATGAGGCCTCCCCAAGTGCAATGAAAATTCCATGTGTTTTAATTTCTTTTGCAAACTCCAATTTTACTACACCTGCAATTAAGAAAAATGAAGGTATTCCAAATAATAAAACCCTGTTAAAGGGACCGGCAGCAAGTGCAATACCATAATTAGAAAGTATTCCGCCGCATAAGAATAGAAGAGTACCTATAATGATAAATGGTTTTGCAATTTTTGTAGGGAGAAAAGCTATTAAAAGAGCGACAGTAATTCCCATAAAAAATTCGATGTTCATAGGAAAAAAAATCAGGTTATACCATTTGCCACCGCTTTCATAGTCAAAACCGAATAATGGTAAAATAATAATTGCAGCCAAATAAAAAAACGACATACCAATCAGAATATTTTTATTCTTAATTAAAAAAGTTAGAGAAAAAAGAAAGTAAAAAAACAGCTCATAACTCAATGTCCAGCTTACTCCGTTAAGCATAATATGTTGCGGAAATAAAAAATAGGTAGATAGCAAATTTGCGAATGTAAAATCATAATGCGTTTTATAAAATGATGGCAAAAGTGCCTGTAATAATAATAATGCGCTTATTAATAACCAGTATACCGGAAAAATTCGTACAAATCGTCTTTTTAAAAATAAAAAAAAAGTAGCGTTTTTTTGGATAAGTTGCTTGCTGGAATAGGTAATAATAAAACCACTTAGCACAAAAAAAATATCTACACCTGCCCCCCCAAACATAAAAAAACCACCCAAAAAATTTAGGTTTGTATTTTCTTTTAGGAGAGAAGTGGTATGGTACAATACCACCAGTAAACTTGCAACACCCCTCAGCACCTGTATCAAATTCAAATTTCTCTTTACATTCATACGGTATATCTTATATCCTAATTTGTTGCGGGTAAATATCCGATATTTCTTTTAAAAAAGTTAAAAGCATATAAAAGGGAGTTGCTACATTTGTAATATCCCTGTTTAATTATCATACCAAATGCATTTTCTTTCACAAAAAAAAATAAAACAATATGGTAATCACGCTGTATGATTATTTATTGTTTCCTCTTTATTTTTTTTTATTACAATTTATAGTTTTAAAAAAGGCAGAAAAGTACAAAGGATCAGTATTAAGAAAGTATTTTCTAAATACATTTTATATTCATATTGCAGGATGTTTTATACACTCTCTTGTGTTACAATACTACTATGGTTATGGCGATGCCTTTGGTTATTTTGATGGAGGCCATTTTATAAAACAAACAGTTTTTACATCAGGCAAATTTTTAGGAGTATTTTTTTTAGAGGGAGAAAGTTTTACCCAACTACCTGGTGCCGGAGATATATCGGCCTATACTTATGGAAATTTGTTTGCACCATCCAGTCTTTCGGCAATGAAATTTATGGGATTCTTCTCTATTTTGTCTTTTAGCCATTTTTTAATAAATGCACTTTTTTTTGGATTTATTTCTTTTATTGGCACATGGAAATTATTCTGCGTTTTTAATGATATATCTAAAAGAAGTATAGAAAAGCCGCTTGCGTTTGCTATGATTTTTACTCCCACTATCTGGTTCTGGGGTAGCGGAGCAGGCAAAGATTCTTTAGCACTTGGCTTTGTGGGTATTCTTATTTATTCGTTATATAAATTGTTTATAAAAAAAGAACGACTGGTTGTCAACATCATCATTGTTTTACTATCTCTTTATTTTCTTTCCGGCATAAAGGTAGCATTGGTGGGCATTACACTTGCTGCGGGAGGTGCATATTTTGTTGTAAACACAATTCAGAAAAGTAAAAATGTGCTTGCTCGTTTTTTTTTGGTGCTTTTCGCTATTGGCGGAATAACAGGATTTATTTTCGCATCTATAAATACAATCGAAAATTCAGTTGCAGAAACAGCTTTACTGGTTCAATCCAATATAGATAATTATGGCAGTGCAGAGAGCGACGAAAGCCAGGGAGGTTTTAAACCAATGAATTTTGATATTAGTGCAGCAGGTATAATTTTGGCAACGCCTGTTACCGTTTTTAGTACATTATACCGGCCTTTTTTATGGGAAGCAAAAAAGCCGATAATGTTTTTATCTGCGCTGGAATCTTTGGTAATGTTTCTTTCGTTTTTTTACGTAGTTATCAAAGCCAGATTTTTCGGATTTTTCAGAATACTTTTATCCGATCCCGCAGTATTATTTTGCTTTATTTTTTGTACACTTATGGCTATGATTGTAGGATTTACAACATTTAATTTTGGCACACTCGTAAGATATAGGTTGCCATTATTGCCATTTTATATTTTTATGATATTATTGCTGAATCTTAAAATTCAGTTAAGTAACAAAAATAAAAAATGAGAGCACAAAAAATAAAAGTAGGATTGCTCATAGATTCTTACCACATTCCACAGTGGGCTTTTGAAATGATCAAGTGTATTAATAACTCAAGCTCAGCACAAGTAACTTTAGTTGTAAAAAAAAGGAATGCAGAGAAAAAGGAACGCATTTTCATATTGCGAAAAATATGGTTAAAGAGGCGTAGTTTGTTGTATTTTTTATATACAAAATTAGATGTCTATCTTACGAAATCTTCTACATCGGCATTTGAAATAAAAAATTTAAAGGATATTATTTTTTGTGAAGAGCTGCAGGTGCACACTATAGAAACAAAATTTAGTGACGTAGTTCTACCCGAGGATATCGCTAAAATTAAAAATTACAGCGTAGATGTTTTTATAAGGCTTGGGTTTAAAATTTTGCGTGGCGATATACTTAAAATCTGCAGGCTGGGAATTTGGTCTTATCACCATGGAGATTATAAATTAAAAAGAGGAGGCCCTGCAGGTTTTTGGGAGGTTTTTGATGCGGAGCATGAAACGGGAGTTATTTTACAAATTTTAACGGAGGATCTTGATGGAGGGAAATTGATTACAGAATCTTTTTCCAGCACAAACAGGCTAAGTGTTCAAAAAAATAAAAATAATTATTACTGGAAAGCGGCTGCATTTATTCCAAGAAAACTTGACGAATTATATCGCACAGGGCAGGATAGTTTTTTAGACGATATAAAAAATTTAAATGAGAGAACACTTTTTTACTATAACAGGCTTTATAAAGATCCTGCAAACTGGGAAGTACTAAAAGGATTTTTAAAAAACTTTTTGCATAAGGCCGGCAACAAAATAGCTGATTTATTTTATTTCTCTCAGTGGATTTTACTTTTTAGGTTAGAATCAACAGAAACAATATCCAAATCTTTTTTTAGGTATAAAAGAATCATGCCGCCAAAAGACAGAATCTGGGCTGACCCATTCGTAATCTTTAGAGATGATAAATATTATATTTTTATTGAAGAAATGCTTATATCAAAAAATGTTGGTTTTATATCAATGATAGAAATGGACAAGAATGGAGTGTATGAGCAGCCCAAACAGATTCTTAAAAAAGACTATCATTTATCTTACCCTTTTATATTGGAGGAAGGCGGTGTGTTATTTATGATTCCGGAAACTTCTCAGAATAACAGGATAGAAATGTACAGATGCACAACCTTTCCGCTGGTTTGGGAGCTTGAAAAAGTGTTAATAAACAATATTAGGGCTGTAGATTCAACAGTATTTAGGTATAATAATACTTACTGGATTTTTACTAATATTAAAAATGAAAAAAATGCTTTAGCTACAGACGAATTGTTTCTTTTTTACAGCGAAGACCTGTTAAGCGGCAACTGGATATCTCATCCTCAGAACCCTATTATTTCTGATGTAAAATGCGCAAGATCAGCCGGAAATATTTTTATACACAACAACAAGATATACAGACCAGCTCAAAATAGTGCAAAATATTATGGCTATGGAATGCAGATAAAAGAAATTATTAAACTTACAAAACAAGAATATGAGGAAGTACAAATACAATCTATTTTTCCTAATTGGGCAAAAGACCTGAGTGCCGTTCACACCATAAACTTTACAGGAAAGTTATCTATTATTGATGCAGTTATAAGGCGGAGAAAATAAGAGGGACCATATTAAAAACAAAGAAAAATCTCGTATTTAAAATCTAATTATTACCCGTTTTCTCAAAATGTCTTTTATACAATTGAAAAGTTTCATTTGCTGCTTTTTTCCACGAGAATTGTTTAAGCCGTTCTCTTCCTTTTAAAATTAATGATGCCGTAAGTTCTGGATGGGTATAGAAATAAATAATTTTTTCGGCTATATCTTTCGGGTTTTCAGGGTCAAAAAGCAATGCGGCATTTCCGGCAATCTCTGGTAGCGAAGTTGTTTGTGAGCATAACAGGGGTTTATCAAAATAAAAAGATTCCAGTACAGGAATGCCAAACCCCTCGCACAAAGAGGGGAAAATAAATACACTGGCATTTTTAAAAAGTGTGTTTAAAACGGTTTTTGATACATACCCTGTAAATATTACCCGCTTGCTGTTTTTATTAATTAAATTAATATTAGACCTGTCGTCATCATCAAGATAAGTCTCACTGCCGGTAAGTACAAGGTTAATATCTTTAGGCAGGGTTTCAATAGCAATACTGAAAGCAGACAGCAATTTTTTCATGTTCTTGTGCTTCCTGGTTGTTCCTACATAAAAGAGATACCTGCCGTAATTATTATTTATGTCTGTGCTGTCACCGTCAGTCTCAGTTATAATGAGATGTTCCCAACCTTCATAAATAGTTTCTATTTTTTTGCTTTCATTTGCAGTTAGATTATAAACATCAATGAGCATATTTTTAGTAGCATCGGATACCGATATTACAGAGCCTGCATTTTTTAAAGAATTAGCTATAATAAGATTTAAATAACGCTGTGCAAGCTTAAATGTCCACCATGGTTTATCAAAATAAAACTTAAAAGTAATGTCATGTATGGTGGCTATACCATTTTTAATACACAGTGGGTATTGGTTAGATGTGCTGTGAAAAACATCAAAAGTATTTTTATTTTTCCTGTAAAATTGGTACATACCAATATCCCTTCTGGGTCCTATCGGCGCAATATTGGTTTCTACAATTTTAAATTTTTTTGAGTCGATCAGTTGTTGTAGTTCTTTTCGCTCAATCCCTTTATTAACCAGCAACGATAATTCAAATATTTCAAACGCTTCTTTGGGAAAATTTTTTATCAGGTTAATAATATATTGGGACAAGCCATCTGTAACAGATGTTACCGTAGTAGCATCTACTAAAATTCTTTTTTTCATAATAAATTTAGCGTTTTTTATAAACTCTGCTTTCCTATTGTCCATTTATCCACTTATCGTACCACATTTGGAACATGAGCAGGTACCAGATCTTTTCTGCACTTTCTGTTTTTTGAGTATAAAACGAATGAAGGATTTGTTTCACTTCATCCAGGTGAAAAATATTTTGTTCCTTAAGAAATGATTCTGAAAGATATTCATCAACATATTTTTTCAAATCTCCTTTAAGCCAGGTTGAAACAGGTATCGAAAATCCCATTTTGGGCCTGTTCATCATTTGTTCGGGAATGTATTTATGCACTATTTCTTTTAAAATAAACTTTTTGTTGCCTTGCTTATATTTATACTCCAGCGGTAATTGCGCCGCCCATTCTATAATGTTATGATCCAAAAATGGCTCTCGTCCTTCTAAACTTACGCTCATTCCTGCCCGGTCTACCTTTTGCAAAATATCATCTGCCAGGTATGTTTGGTAATCTATGGACATGAGGTAGGATAGGGTGGAATAATAATCGGATTTTAGTTCCTTACTGTCAAACCCTGTGTTTAAAGTGATTGAGGGGGTTTTTAAAAGCCTTGCAATCTCCTTTTCACTTACCAGTTTTGTTAAACTCATAAGTATATTATGATCTCCCGCATCGTTAAACAAACGCTGTACTTTATTAAACTTATTTTGTTTATTTTTAAAGACTAGTATTTTTTCAATAGGTATACCGGCCATAACTGCGGCTGCACTTTTTCTTAGAATGGCTGGTATTTGCTGTAATTTTTTACCATATTTCATTACATATTCATACCGGCTATATCCGGCAAAAATCTCATCGCCCGCATCTGCAGATAGGGCAACTGTAACTTGCTTTCTTGCAATTTTACTTACTAGTGTTGTGGGTATTGCACTGCTATCTGCAAAGGGCTCATCATAAAAAAAAGGTAATTGTGGTACTATCTCCAATGCTTCTTTTTGTGTGCAATAATATTCTGTATGATCTGTACCTAAATGATCCGCTACTTTTTTTGCATGCGGCGCTTCATTGTGGTTACTATCAGAAAATCCTATGGTAAAGGTTTTTAGTTTTTCTGTATTGTCTTTTTGCAAGAGTGCCGTAACGCAACTGCTATCGTACCCGCCACTCAAAAAAACACCCACCGGCACATCGCTCACCATCCGGTATTGAAAAGCCTTAGTCAGTATTTTTTCTGTTTCTGCTATGGCCTCGGTTAAATTAATTTTTAACAGAGGTTTGTTATACGCATCATATACATTCCAGTATTGCTGCAATTTTAAAGAGGCATCAACGGTATTTAATTGTAAACAATAGCCTGCATTTAATTTGAATGTATCGTTAAATATGCAGTGTGGTGCAGGCACGTAGCCATACTGCATATAAGCAGCAAGTGCATTCATATTTATTTGCCTGGTAAAGGATGGATGCTGCATAATAGCTTTTAACTCCGATGCAAATAGAAACAATCCATCCTTAAAATAATAAAAAAAAGGTTTTACGCCAGCCCTGTCTCTGCAGGCAAATAACTTGTTGCAGGCTTCATCATAAATTACAAAAGCGAACATCCCTATAAAATGCTGCAGCGCATCGCTCCCCCATTCTTTGTATGCATGAAGAATAACTTCGGTATCGCTATGGCTCTGAAAAGTATGCCCACTCTTTTCCAAAACCGTTTTTATTTCTGCATAGTTATAAATTTCTCCATTAAAGGTAATATGTAAACTGCCGAATGTTTGTGGCTGGCTGCCACCCTCGGTAAGGTCAATAATACTTAATCTTCTATGCCCCAAACCTATTGTGGCGGTTTCGTTATTGTATATTCCATAGCCTTCGCCATCGGGGCCTCTGTGCAGCATTGTTCTGTTCATTTTTTCCAGAATAGCTATACCCGTTTCTTTCCTAAAATCTACAAACCCCGATATTCCACACATGTTCTAATATTTTTTTTTGAAGGGGCAAAAGTAACACTTTTAAACCTGTAATGCGGTATAGATGCTGTGTGTAAGGGTATATTAAAAGTATTAATTTTACAAATTGTTACAAAAAATGATATAACACTTCTAGCATATTTTATGCTTTTGCCAGTTGTAACAAATACTCACCGTACCCGCTTTTTTTAAGTTCGTTGGCCAATACAAGCAATTGTTGTTTATTAATAAATCCTTTTCTAAAAGCAATTTCTTCGGGGCATCCTATTTTTAACCCCTGCCTTTTTTCAATTACCCGTACATATTCGCTTGCATCACTTAATGAATCGAAAGTGCCTGTATCTAACCATGCAAAACCACGATCCAGTACTGCTACCTTTAGGGCTTTGGCGTGCAGGTATACTTTATTTACATCGGTTATTTCATATTCTCCCCTTGGGCTTGCAGGAATATTTTTTGCAATTTCTACCACACTGTTATCATAAAAGTAAAGGCCTGGTACTGCATAGTTACTCTTGGGATGTGCCGGCTTTTCTTCAATACTTAAAGCGGTAAAATCTGCATCAAAATCTACCACGCCATATCGCTCCGGGTCGCTTACCGGGTATGCAAAAATAACGGCGCCGTTTACTTCAGATGCTTCTTTAAGTATTTTACTAAACCCGCTGCCGTAAAAAATATTATCGCCCAGTACCAGCGCCACACTGTCGTTTCCAATAAATTTTTCTCCAATAACAAATGCCTGCGCCAGCCCGTTGGGAACCTCCTGCTTTGCATATTCAATATGGCATCCCCATTTATCCCCAGTACCGAGCAGCCTTTTAAACTGTTCCTGGTCATCTGGAGTGGTAATGATCAAAATATCTTTTATCCCAGCAAGCATTAGCGTGCTAAGCGGGTAATAGATCATAGGCTTATCATAAATGGGCATTAGTTGCTTACTTATGCCCATTGTTATAGGGTATAACCTTGTACCGGAGCCGCCTGCTAGTATTATTCCTTTCATACAAAAATGTTATAGTGTTAAATATTTTTTGAAGCGTTGAAGAGGATATTTATGCAAACTATTTCTTTTCATTTTTTGTAAATGCTGTATTTCTTAAGTTATTTGTTTTTACTGGTAATGGCTATACAATGCTTTTTATTTTTTTAAATTCAACCTTACATAAATATTTTAGATCTGAAGATGTGAATGAATGACCCATCAATTCCATTAAATTTCCATAAGATATTGAATAAAAATGAGCTTGTTCTTTTGCAGAAAACCTTGAGCTACCTTCTGCTATATAAGCTCCTACAGAAAATGATGCCCTTCGCATTTTATTAGTTAAACCAAATTTTTCTTTATCAGGAAACTTTTCTTTCAAATCATATAATAAAACAGTTAATTTTTCATTCAACCCTTTAAACAAATTCCAACCATTACTTATACAAACCTTCATAATATTCTTTATAGGCACCGCTAGTTACATCTCTCAGCCATTCACTGTTTTCTAAATACCAGTCTATTGTTTTAGCTATTCCTTCTTCAAACTGTAGCGATGGTACCCACCCAAGTTCTTCTTTGAGTTTTGTAGCGTCTATAGCATACCTAAGATCATGGCCTGCCCTGTCCGTAACATAAGTGATTAATTTTGCTGAATCGCCAGGTTCTCTTCTCAGTTTTATATCCATTTGTTTGCACAATTCTTTTACTAATGCAATATTTGTCCATTCATTGTGGCCGCCAATATTATAGGTTTCGCCTGTTTTTCCTTTATGAAAAATAATATCAATTGCTCTGGCATGATCTTCTACAAAGAGCCAGTCCCGCACGTTTTCTCCTTTGCCATAAATAGGCAGCGGTTTGTTGTTGATGATATTATGAATACAAAGTGGAATTAATTTCTCTGGAAAATGAAAAGGACCATAATTATTGCTACAGTTAGAAATTTTTACCGGAAGCCCATAGGTATGGTAAAATGCCCGCACAAAATGATCGGATGAGGCTTTAGATGCAGAGTATGGGCTGCGTGGATCGTATGCTGTATTCTCATAGAAAAAACCGGTGTCGCCCAGTGAACCATATACTTCATCGGTAGAAATATGGTAGAAAATTTTTCCGGTAAAATCATTTTTCCAGTTATCCTTTGCTGTTTGCAAAAGTGTAGCTGTACCCAGCACATTGGTTTTTACAAAAGCCAGCGGGTCGGTAATAGATCTGTCTACATGGCTTTCTGCCGCACAATGTAATACAGCTGTAAAAGCATATTTATTAAAAAGCTGCTGTAGTAATGCGGCATCTATAATATTTCCTTTTACAAAAGTGTAGTTAGGGGCGTTTTCTATGTCTTGCAGGTTTTCTAGGTTGCCTGCATAAGTAAGTTCATCCAGGTTTACGATATGGTACTCCGGATATTTTGTTACAAAAAGGCGGGTGAGGTGAGAACCTATGAAACCTGCACCGCCGGTAATAAGTAGGGTTGTCATAATTTTATTTATGCGGCAAAAGTAAGCAAAGAACTATTTGTACGTAAAACAAAAATTCAGTTCTTTTACAGCATTAGTGTAAGTTACTTTAAGGAAGAGGCCAGCATATTCCTTATAGCTGAGGCCTGTTTAAGATAAAGCTTATTATACCTGCTTTGAGTATAAGCAGTAAAAAGCGGGTAAGCAGTTACAGCAGCCACTTTGCTATCGGGCAAAATTTTAAAAGCAGCAATTTTAGCACTCTTTATTATGGCATTATCCGGAAAGTACTGGTTTCCAAAACTACGGGTGCCATTGAAGGCAGTGGTGTAAAAATAACTGCTTTTTAATTTTTTTTCTTTTTCATAACCGTTCATTAACCACACGTTGTTTTTCGCTTCCTTTACATACTGCACAAGAGAACTTACCTGCCCGGAAACTATAGCCATTTTACCGGCATGCATCATGATAATATTGTTATTAAAAATACAATTGTAATTTTGAATGTATGGGAAATATTCACCCACAATTGCTTTTGGCAACATGATAATAATATTATCGGAAATTGTACAGGGGCGTGCAAAATCCGAACTCACCATTGCCCTGTTGCCAGAATAAATAATATTATTTTTAAACGTTTGTACCAGCTCTCCTTTGTATTGCTGATCTGCTAAATCTACCTGTATTGTTGCAAAAATGATGCTGTTGCATAGGGTAGAATTTAAGCTATACATTCCCACACCATTTAAACCTTCGCCAAAGCCATAAGTAAGATCTGCTATAAAACAGGAATCTATTTTTACGTTTTCTGATGATATAGTTGTTACGATCTGAAACCCTTTGTTGCTGCGCATTTGGCAGTTTTTTATTACCACATCCTGCAGATTACCCTTTCCAAATTCGTTTTCAACATCTACTCCGGCACCGGGTGCGTGCCATCCATAAGCACCCGTAAAACCAGTAGAATCAAAAACACAATTGTTTACCAGTATACTTTTTCCTTTTACGATACTCAATCCCTGCCGGCCGTTGTACTTTGCGGTACAGTTAATAATATTAATATTTTTACCGGACGACCGTATAATAAATCCATCTGTTGCAAAATAAGATGAGGTTACGTTTGTGATGTTGATATTACTGCTGCTGTATTTTTCATCATCGGCATCATCTACTATTACACCGGAGCATTCGCCTTCTGCTACTGCATCTTTTTTCATACTTCGCACACCGCCATCTATACTTACATTTTCCAAAAGTACATTACTGCAGTTTTTAAACATAAATGGCGCCACTGTGGTTTTATAAGAATAACGATAGGTTTCGTTGGGAATACTGTAATCATTTGTTCTTATAAAATTTCCATTTAGAAGTATGGTACTGCCATTTGCTTTTATGATCAGTTTTGTGCAATTTTTAAATACAATGTCTGTAACATTATTTTTTTGCGGGCCATTAGCTATTTTGTATTGCCCAATATAGTACATTCCTTTGGGGATATTAAGTGTGCCGCCACCCGCATCAGATAAAGCTTTGGCGCATTGTTTAAATGCAAAGTAACAGTCCGTTTTACCATCGGCCTTTGCCCCAAAATCCTTTACGAGGTCGTATACTTTTTTTTGCTGTGCTTTGCCCGTTGCCGGGTAAATAAATATAAGTAAAAGCGGGAAAATGTTTTTCATTTTACAATTTATCGAATATTGCTTTATAGCTTAAGAACATTTTTCTATCGCTAAATTTTTCTGTAGCAGTTTTCAGGGATTCATTTTCCAACTGAAGTTTAAGCGCAGGCTGTAAAATAATTTGATCTAGTGCGCTGGCCATTTCATTTACCTGTTGTATGGGTACCAGTAACCCGTTTTTGT
Source organism: Ferruginibacter sp. (assembly GCA_025350645.1). GTDB lineage: Bacteria > Bacteroidota > Bacteroidia > Chitinophagales > Chitinophagaceae > Ferruginibacter. The sequence continues at coordinate 32,741 of JANXXM010000036.1, read as the reverse complement.
GGTTTGTTATCATGTTGTTTATACCATCCACATCCGAAGCTACAATGGCTTTACCACATGCCATCGCCTGCATTATAGCGGTGCTCATTGTTTCGCCAAAAGAGGCATGCACATAAATATCTAATTTTTGCAGAAAACATACCAGTTCATTTTCATTAAGCATTCCTTCAAAAATAACATCGTTTTCCAGTTCTAGCTTTTTTGTTTCTTCTTCCAGGCTTTTCTTTTTTTCTCCATCGCCGGCAATATATAATTTTAAAACAAGCTGAGGCAGTCTGGCTTTTAAAAGTTTAAAGGCAGCAAGTAATGTGGTATGATCTTTTATAGCCACTATCCTGCTTTGCATGCCAATATTAATTTGTGCGGTAGGGCTGTTTGCAGCCGGAGAAAACTTTTTAAGATCAATTCCGTTAGGGATAACCACGCATTTTTTTGGCCTGTAATTTTTTCCGAAATCTATGCGCACCTGTTCTTTATACGCATCGCTTAAAAAAACAATTTTATCTGCAAGTTTCATGGCAACTTTGAGGGCCATTTTTTCCAATGTTGTTTTTAAATGAATGGCCTGTGTTTCTCTCACTATAAGCTTTCTGTTTTTTAGCAATAATATTTTTGCCAGCCATGCTGCGGGTAGTTGTACAGACCCGTGTAAAAAAATTATTTCGGCATTAGATTGTTTAATCTGCTTAAAAATTTTATAATAAAAGCCGGCATGTTTACCTGCTACTTTTTTTATGAAGTGATATACTATTTTTTCATTTGTACAGCGAAGGGCATATTCCTCCCTCAAATCTTCTATACCGCAAAAAAGAGCTTCATATTCATAAGCTTTTTCTACATCTGCTTTTACCATGCTAAAAAAAACATTGCCATGGCCACCAAGGCCGGAGTAGAGTATGTGGAGCATTTTCATTGCAGTGAAAATATTTTTATAAAAGGGTGAAGTTCAAATTTTTTTGTGAAGCTCATTTTATCAAATGCTATCGTAAATGTTGAGAAGTTCCTTTATATATTTTTCTTTTGTAGCTGTGGTAAGGGCATACTGCTTGGCTTTACTGCTTTGATCATTAATGGCTGTTTTACCATAATAAATATCTTTCAGTTTTAAAGCTGCAGCCTTTTCATCGTCCAACTTAAAATAAACAGCATGTTCTTTTACAATACTTCTAAGGGGTAATATATCGGAAAGCATTACCGGCAAGCCCGCAGCCATGGCTTCGAAAACAGATAAGGGAAAACCCTCAAATTTTGATGGCATAATAAAAAGATCATAAGCACCAATAATCTCCGTTATGTTTTTTACATGCCCCATCATGCGGACTTTTACGCCGAGTTTTTTTATGCTTTGCTCATAGGGCAGTTTATCGCCTTCGCCATAAATATCCAGGCTAATGTTTTCATTTTTTAAATGCTTAAAAACTTCTATGAGATACTCAAAGTTTTTTAAAGGTTTTAAAGTGCCTAGCGCAATAAGACGGAGCTCTTTTTTTTGCGGATTATAATCCTGGGTCTTTATATTAAAAAACTCATCTGGTATAAAATTATTAAGTACAAAAGATTTTCCTTTAAAAGGTATGGCCTTTAAAAAATCTGCCTTTATAAAATCGGATAACAGGATAACGTTTGCATCTTTTTTTAAAAGAAACAGGTATTTTTCTGCCCAAAGCCTAGCCCTTGATGTTTCTTTATCCATAGAATACGTGGTATGCAAAGTATGAATATGCTTTACAGCTTTAGGGGTAGCAAGGTAAGTGTATAACCCGGCAGGGTTTAAATGGCTGTGTACAATATCTATTTTATGAGCTATAATAATTTTATTTATTCGTTTTACAAGCCTCAAAATATCGGAAACACCTTTATAGTTTAAATGATGAATGGTTACATTTTTATCCACTCTATCCAGCAGGTAAGATGGTCCCATAAAAAATGCGAGATGGTTTTCTGCGAACTCGTTCAATCCACCGGGAGCCAATGAATTTGCAAGCAAAACCTCTGCGCCCCCAGGGATCATTGCATTTATTATGTGAAGGATTTTTTTCAAAAAAAATATTGATTTCTGGAATTAATCTTTTTTAAAAATTATGTATTGTAATTTTTTAATAGTCATAGTTATTTTTTTTGTCAGCTAAAAATTAATAAGCTTTTTTATTAAAATTGAAAATTTTGATTTTATTGTGGGAGCTGGCTTAATTCTAAAATTTCATTTATCCTATGGGTAAAAGTATGTTTTGATAATACTTTTTCATAACCATTATTTATTATATTTTCTAGTTCATCATACTTTTCTAATGCCATAGTAATAATATCAAAAAGTTCTTGTTCATTATTATACCAGAGTAAGTCATCTTTTAAAAAATTTTGACTAATAAAGTTTTTATGATCACAAATTTGTAAATTTCTGGAACCTAATATTTCAAAAAATCTTTGATTAACACCTATTACAGATTGTTTTTGGTGTATATTAATACAAAGTTTAGATATGCTGTATAATTCATTTAGTTTCGATGGTAAAACAACTTTATTGGTATAATTTTTTTTATTTTTTCTGAATAAATGATGAATCGGACTTCGAAATTTTGAATAGTACTTTCCGAATATTAATATTTTTTTATCAGGAAAATTTTTAATGATTTTATTTAGTAATCTAATTCTATCAGGCACTAAACCTCCAACAAATAATATATCAATAACCTTTTTATTAGCGATAGGAAAATAAACTTTTTCATCTAAGGCTAAGGGCATGAATACCCCATCAACGGTGTATTTTTCTTTGAGCAAGGGTATATCTGTAGGTTCAAACAAAAAAACTTTATTAATATAGGGTAGTATGTTTATGGAGCCAGGATTAGTGTGAATCGAATCCATCATCCATAGTATATTAAAACTGCTTTTCATTTTGCTTATTACAGCAGGGTCTATTTGATGACCTTTAATTATAAAAAGTATGTCAGGTTCAAATTCAGTATAAGTTTTTTCTAATAATGTATTAAACTGTTTATTTTTATATTCATAAAATTTATTTGTTTTGGATAAATAAAACTGAAATTTTTCTTTTAAATTTTCAACTGCGCCATCAGTAAACCCTATTACTTTTGTTTTGTAATTCAAATTTTTAAATGCTTGTTCAATACTTTCATTGTAACCATGAAAAATTAATCCGACAATTAGCACTTTTTTTTGTTGCATAAATTTTATTTAAATAATCCCTTCTTTTTCATTTCTTCAATGCTCTCATCATATTTGCTTTCTTCTATATTTTGGGTGACAACCCATTTCGCAAATTTTGTAATACCTTCTTCAAAAGGTATTAGAGGTATGAAGTTTAAAGCTTTATTTATTTTAACAAGGTCTGCATAATTATGTCTTATATCTCCTAAGCGATAATTACCCGTTATGGTTATAGGTACATTTTTATTGTATTGCATCACCAATGTTTTTGCAACAGTAAGTACGTCTGTAGCCACTCCTGAGCCCACATTAAAAACATCATTATTTATTGAATCATTTTCTATGCCTAAAATTGTTGCTTTTACAACATCATCTATAAAAACAAAATCTCTACTTTCTTTTCCATCTTCAAAAATATTAATAGGCTTATTATTTAAAATTAGCGATGAGAAAATAGACAAAATACCTGTGTACGGGTTAGTTAATGATTGCCCTGGCCCATAAACATTTTGATAACGAAATGCAATTGCTTTTATACCAATAGTTTTGCATACACACAAAACCATTTGTTCTTGGTTTTGTTTCGTTATTCCATAAATAGATGAGGGATGAATTTTTGATTCTTCATCTGTTGCCATTAATTGCAAAGCTGTATCCTCATTATCATAAAATACCTCAAATCTGCCATTGCGCATAGATTCATCATCTCTGTGTTCAGGATAAACAGCACCAAGTTCTTTAGAGAAATATTTTCCTTCGCCATAGATAGATCGGGAAGATGCTACAATAACCTTTTTTACTTGTAAAGTTTTATCGTTTGCCAATAAATCTAATAATATGGCTGTCCCTCCTACATTAACGTTGCTGTATCTTTCAATTTCGTACATGGATTGACCAGTACCCGTTTCTGCTGCATAATGAACAACTAAATCAACATCAATTAAAGCTTTTTGCAAATCTTGTTTTTCTGTAACATCCCCCTTTATAAATGTAACTTTATCTTTAATACTGTTGTACAGCGGCGATGTTTCCAAAGCATTAGTTCCATGAATTTGTTTCGATAAATTATCTAAAACAACTATGCTATGATTTTTTTTGATTAATGCTAATGCTAAGTTTGAACCTATAAAACCTGCACCTCCTGTGATTAAAATTTTCATTTTGTAGAAAGATATTCGTTTGAATTTGGTTTAAGTAATTTATTAAAATTGAAAAAAATTGAAATGCCATTTCAACTTTTAATTACTAATTAAGAAATATTCTTTACGGCTATTATTTCCATGCAATCACCCATTTTAAAAAAATTCTGAATTCGACCTGTTATACTAAAGAAATAAAAGAAAAATTTATGTTTCAAAAAACTATTTCCTTCATCAGACATCTTTCCATTTTTTCTATTTAAAAAAATACTTATTGAACCTGCAATTCCTGTATCACTTCCTACATAGTTTATTTTTTCTACTTTGAATTTATTTTTTTCTAATAGCAAAGTTATATTTTTAGGGGAGTAATTAAATGTGTGAACTGGAGCACCCAAATAATACCAGTAACGTCCCCAGACTTTTGCATTCATTCCACCAAAATTTGGTATTCCAATAAATAATTTACCATCTTTTTTAAGAACTCTATTTATTTCTACTAATGTCTCATTAGGATTATATATGTGCTCAAAAGAGTGGTGCGAGTAAATCAAATCAAATTCATTATCTTGATATTTAGCATCAATTAAACTACCATTAAAGATATTAAGTCCAATTGAATTGCCGATTTCTGAGGCTACTTTACTTGGTTCTACACCCTTAACTTTCCATCCTTTATTTTTAAGTTTATTTATATAAAAGCCATTACCACAACCAATGTCTAATACATTTCCAGGATTGCTATATAATTCTTTATATTCCTTAGAGGTTTTAAATATCTTTTTTAATTTGCTTTTTAAAGTGTTAGGTTCATTAACTAAGTTTTCAAAATCAGTATGATAAGCATAATATTCTGATTGAGGGTAAAAATGCATTAACTCTGTATCATCATACATTGGATTCAAAAAAACAACACCACAATTTATACATTTGTTAAGGCTATAATCTCCTTTATTGTTGTAATGTCTATCTTTTGCATTAAATAAAAACTTCAGATCTTTTTCTTTACATACAGGGCAAATTGTAATTATTTCCATTTATTTTTATTTGATTTATTTTAGCTAATTGGCTTTTTGCAAAAAAAATTAAGTAGTATATTTTATGATTTTTGCAGGGTTACCTACTACAACTGCAAACTCAGGTACATTTTCTGTTACAATTGTACAAGCGCCAATAATTGCCCCTTTACCTATTTTAACACCTTTAAGAATAGTTGCATTAAAACCTATCCAAACATCATCCTCAATGATAATTTCTTTCTCATGTATGAAATGAGGATTTTGAAACCCCTTTTCTAAAATATGCATTTGATCTTTATGTCTTTCTACTGAATCAAGTGGATGAGAAATTTGATCATGAATATTTACATTATGAGCTATTAAAACTCTATTACCAATCGTTATTTTCTTCGCAGACCATATTCTAGAATTTTCTCCAATAAAACAATAATCACCTATAGTTATTTCACCACCATGTTTAAAAGTAACTAATTGCCCATTTAAAATTGTCTTATCGCCAATTGAAATATTTTCTTTTTTACGATTATTTAAAATTCTTGAAGTTTGACTTAATATCGTTCCATCATGAATTTCTGCATTTCTTTTACAAGATTCAATGTGTTTATCTAGAGCATATTTTTTCGCAATTTTATAAATAAGATAGCAAAAGCCTTTAAAAAGTTTAAGCATTTTTTAAATTTACTGAACAAAAAATTAGATTTTAAAATACCTTAAAATTTTTCTCTAAGTATTGTTCAAAATGAATTTTAATAATTTAATATTTTTTTATATTTTGTCTGACAAATGCTACATTTTTGTAAAAAAACGCTCTTGTTTCGGGTATTGATAAAACATAAACTAAATAAGAAATTGTTATTAGTAATATAAACAAGAGAAAGTTTAAATCATGAATAAATTTTGTTTGAATAAATTTTGCTAAAAAAATAATTATTATCGCAAAAACTAAAGGTTGAATTATATCATTTTTTAACCAATGTAAATACTGATTTTTGATATACAATTTTGTAAGAATAGGTAAAGAAATTAACAGACAGGATGCATTTACAACCAACCATACAAAACTTGCTCCCAAAGCTCCATATTTTTTATACCATACTAATAATAAGGGAACTAAAATAATTGCAGCAATAATATTTTGATATAAACCATATTTAGGATTTCCTTTTGCTAGCGTTAAATAATAAGGAACTATCATTAAACAATTACAAATTGTGCCCGCCACAACTATTTGCAATATTGGTGCAGTATTAGTTGTCAATAATTCATTTTTTGTCCATAACAATAAAATGTCTTTTGCAAAAATTATTAACGTAAAACCTATGGGGAAAACAATAATAGAAATCCACTTACAAGACTTGTGGTATAATTCGATTAGTGCTTTATCATTTTGTGTGGTAACAAACTGTGTAAGTTTTGGATATATTATAGTTTGTAAAGGAGATATGATAGCTGTAATACCACTAGCCAATAAAAAAGCTAAACTGTAATAACTTAATTGCTCCAGGTTTCTGCTTACTATAATTTTATCTACTTGTGTAATAAAAAATATAACAATTGAAGTTGCAGCAATACCTGCTGCAAAGCGCCAAATTACTTTTAATTCAGTTATTGAAAATATTGATTTTATATGAGGGGCATTTACTTTTTTATAAACAAAAGCCCTCATAGCGAATGTATAAAGTATAGTTATAACTACCTGCCAAATAAAATACAATTCAATAGTTGGTTTTAAAAAATATAATAGAATAAGTACGCCAACTGCTTTAACTGTTGTAAAAATTAAATTTAAAATTGCATTAGCATTTTGTTGTTGTAATCCTACAAGTGCTCCATCATAAACGCTAACAGGAAATTGAAAAGCAAAAACCACACCCATTAGTATTATAGATTGTTGTATTGTTTGTGAATCTATTTGGTTTGCTTTTACCCAATTTACAGCTATTGGGTTTGCCAATAAAACTATACTTATGCCAAGTACAACAGCTATTAACCAATTTATTACTTCTACAGTAAAAATTAAATTTTTTAACTCTTTTTCATTATTAGTTTGTGTTTTATAAATAGCTACCTGTCTTATTATAGATGCACTTAAACCTACATCTAAAATAGCCAGAGCTCCTGATAGTGTTGCATAAAAAGCCACAAGCCCATAGCTTTCTATACCTAATAATTTTACATATATTGGTACTAATAAGATAGACAAAACTGCTCCCCAAATACGGGAGAGTAAAATAATTATCATCTTAGAGCTCCCACTTTCCAAATTAATATTTGCCAAGTTATTTCTTTTATTTAAATACTTAATTTCCGCAAGTTTTCCCAATAAACACTTTTATTCAATACTTGTGCCAGTACCAATAAAACCTGCATAACCCCTTATTAAAATATTATATATTCCTTTATATTTTCGGCGGCGAAGATATAGATTTTAAACTTGAAAAAACTTATGCTATTACGGTATTGTGTGGCTCTCAAACAGTATTAGTAGCACTTCTAAACCCGCTATCAATTCTCCCCGCCCTATCTTTGCCCCATGCATTACGCTTCAGTAGAAAATATTACAAAATCTTTCGGAATAAGAACGCTTTTTAAAAACATTTCGTTTTATGTGGAAGAAGGGGATAAAATAGCCTTTGTGGCCCGCAATGGCAGTGGAAAAAGTACATTACTTAAAATATTTGCCGGCTTAGATACTGCAGATGAAGGCACCGTATGGGTACACAAAGATGTAAAAGTGATTATGCTGCAGCAGGATACCCCCTTTATGGAAGATAAAAGCATAAGGGATAATGTACTGCGGCTGGATAACCCCGTAATAAAAACCGTAAACGCTTATGAGCAATACCTGGATGAAGGCATAGAAGATATGGACTTGCTGGCAGATATTATGGGGCGCATGGATGAACTGAGCGCCTGGAGTTTTGAAAGCGAACTGAAACAAATACTGGGCAAACTAAACCTGCACGATATTGAAGTAAAAATGAATACCCTTAGCGGAGGGCAGCGCAAAAGAGTAGCACTGGCACAATCTCTTATAGAAGCACAATTGCACGAAGGCCGTTGCTTGCTTATACTGGATGAACCTACCAACCACCTGGATGTGGGCATGATAGAATGGCTGGAAGGTTTTCTTTCAACACACCGGATGACGATACTGCTTGTAACGCATGACCGCTATTTTTTAGATGCAGTGTGTAATGAAATCATAGAAATGGATGATGAAAAACTTTTTGTGTACAAAGGAGACTATGATTATTTTCTGGAGCAGAAAAGTATGCGGCAGGAAGCCGTAGCGAGTGAACTGCAAAAAGACAAAAATATTTTTAGAAAAGAACTGGAGTGGATGCGCAAGCAACCTAAAGCCCGCACCACCAAAAGCAAAAGCAGGCAGGATGCTTTTGCGGCTGTAGAAGAAAGAGTATCGCTTAAAAAAGAAGATGCAGAAGTGAGCCTGCAGGTAAAAATGACAAGGCTGGGCGGTAAGATTTTAGAAATGAAAAAAGTAAATAAATCTTATGGCGATAAAGTAATTATGAAGGGCTTTGATTATACATTTAAAAGAGGCGAGCGCATTGGTATTGTAGGAAAAAACGGCGTGGGTAAATCTACTTTTTTAAAAATAGCGTTGCTGCAGGAAGAGCCGGATAGTGGTAAAATAAATCATGGCGATACGGTAGTGTTTGGCAACTTTAACCAGGAGGGGCTGCAATACAAAGAAGATAAACGGGCTATAGAATATGTAAAAGATATGGCAGAGTATTTTCCGCTGGCAGATGGTACAAAGCTTAGTGCCAGCATGTTTATGGAGAAATTTGGTTTTAATGCACAGCAGCAGTTTACACCGCTGAGCAAACTGAGTGGTGGCGAAAAAAGAAGGCTTCATTTAATGAGTGTGCTTTTTTTAAATCCTAATTTTTTAATATTAGATGAGCCTACCAACGACCTGGACTTGCAAACGCTGCGCACGCTGGAAGAATTTTTAATGGACTTTCCCGGTTGTATTTTAATAGTGAGCCACGACAGGTATTTTATGGACAGGATGGTTGATCACCTTTTTGCTTTTGAAGGAGAAGGATTAATAAAAGATTATCCAGGCAATTACACACAGTACCGCAATTATGTAAAGGAAATAGAAGCTGGTACAAAAACGGATGATGGTAAAATGAACATGATATCATTACCGGAAAAAAAAGAAGAAAAGCCTACAGTACAAACTACTGCAACGGCTATAAAAAAATTATCGTTCAAAGAAAAGACAGCTTTTGAAAATTTAGAAAAAGAAATACCTTCTTTACAAAAAGAAAAGCAGGAGCTGGAAGCAAAAATGAGTACCAGCCTTGCTTACGAAGAACTACAAAAAGTATCAGACAGGGTTACGGCCATTATTGCCCTGCTAGATGAAAAGGAAATGCAGTGGCTGGAGCTGAGTGAAAGGGGTTAAAAAGGATAGGTAGAAAAAAGTAAGAAATATATACCCTAGAATTAATTGTTAGTTTGCAAAATACAGTCTTTGACCGACCTTAGAAAAAAAGCATTAAATTTTTTTTGGTGTTTGTCGTTAAGTAATAAAATCATTGTTACAAATGTTTGGAAAATATTCTTCGACGGTAAGTCCTACAAATGCCTGGCTTTGCACAAATGTTGTAATTGATTTCATTTTAGATAAATACTTAAATTATTAGCTTTTTTTTGAAGCATTGAATTTTTTTGTTACTTTTTTTGATCAAGCAAAAAAAGTAAATACGATGATAGCTATTGGTAATAGGCTTTTGCGAACTAAATAATTAATCCTATAACTATATTTATACAATGAATAAATTTATTTTAATTTTTAGTTTGTTATGTACTTTTTGGAATGCAAAAGCACAAACTGGCAGCCCTTTTATACGCCTGGTAGAACCGCTAAAAGAAAATAATACAGTAACTGCAAAAAGGCAGTTTATAATTGGAAGTACCTGCAAAACCTGTACAATTTTTATAAATGAAAAGCCAGTAAAAGTGTACCCTACCGGTGCTATTGCTTACGAAATAAATGTAGCAGAGGGCGATACAGCTTTTAAAATAACTGCCACAAGCCAGGCGGGCAAAACAATTAGTAAAACTATTTATTACACTTACACAAAGGCAAAGCCGGAAGAACCTGTGCAGGCATTGGGTATACAAAGCATACAAACTTACCCCGAAGGAAATTTGGTATTGGCAGTGGGCGATAAAATACAGTTTAGCGTAAAAGCTTTTTCGGGAGCAAATGTAGCAACCATAAATGGTGCAGCATTATACGAAATGCCATTAACCCAAACAAAAGGGATGGCGGGTATTTACCAGGGCGAGTACATTATAAAAGCTACAGATAATTTTGCTGCCATGAGAATACCGGTAACTATTACAGGAGCCGACGGACAGAAAATTACCAAAGAAACTGCTAATACATTCGCCATTTTATCTCCGTTAAGTTCTGATGTATGTTTTACAAAAGGCAGGCTTGCCCACCTGGAATATGGCCTGGGCGATGACAGGCTAGGCGGAGCAAAAGTGGGCTATTTAGACAGTATGATACCACTGAAAATATTGGGCAAAGTGGGCACGCATTACAAAGTATTTTTATCGCCGGGTCGCAGTGCATATATACCAGATGATGTTGTAACCCTTGCCCCCAAAGGTACTTTTGCAGGCTATGCGCTCACAGACAGGTGGCAGGTATATGGCGATAATAATTTTGATTATGTGAGCGTGGGGCTTACGGCAAAACTACCCTACCAGTCTATGCAGTTAACAGACCCTTCAAAAATAGTGGTAGATGTATTTGGCGCTACCAATAATACTAACTGGATAAGCCAGTTGCAGAATGTAAAAGAAATAAAAAATGTAGATTATGAGCAGGTGAGTGATGGTATATTTCGTATAAGCATTTACCTCAAACACCAACAGCACTGGGGGCACAGTATTTATTACCGGGGCAATAATCTGCTAATAAAAATAAAACAGCAGCCCAAAAGTTTATTGCTGCGAAACCTAACAGTGGCGGTAGATGCAGGGCATGGCGGCAGTAATACCGGCGCCGGTGGCCCTACAGGTGTTGCCGAAAAAGATCTTGCACTGGCAGTATCCTTAAAACTTCAAATAGCTTTGCAGCAAGAAGGTGCAAAAGTATTAATGACCCGCACCACAGAAAAATTTGTAGATAATAAAGAACGTATACTTATTTATAGGGATAACACACCGGATTTGTTGATTAGCATTCACTTAAATTCTTCCGGCGATCCGCTGAGAGCGGGTGGCACGAGTACCTTTTACCGCTATGTGGGTTTTAGAAAACTAAGTTATTTTATAAACCTTCGCATGCTGCAGCTTGGCTTAAAAGAATATGGCAACAATGGATCTTTTAATTTTATGCTCAACAGCCCTACGGAATATCCCAATGCACTGGTAGAAACATTATTTCTTAGTAACCCCGAGGAAGAAATGCTCATTTTAGATCCAGAATTTCAGCAAAAGATAGCAGATAAAATTGTGGCAGGAATAAAAGATTTTTTAGCAGAAGCAGGAGGAGGGATGAATGTTGAATGATGAATAATTGATTGATAAATCTTGTATCTAACATTTTGTGTCTTGTATCTCCCTTCAAATATCTTAATACCCAATACTCAATATTATGCTTCTACACATTCACCCGGATAACCCGCAGCCGAGGCTTATAAAACAACTGGCAGAGTGTATGCTGGATGGTGGTATTATCATTTACCCCACCGATACTATTTATGGTATGGGCTGCGATATTTTACAAAAAAATGCCATAGAAAAAATTTGCCGGATAAAAGGCGTAGATCCTGCAAAGGCACAACTGTCTTTTATTTGCAAAGACCTTAGCGACCTAAGCGATTATACCAAAAGTATAGATACACCTTTATACAGAATGCTTAAAAACCACTTGCCTGGTGCATTTACTTTTATACTGCCCGCAAGCAAGCAGGTGCCAAAAATATTGCAAAGTAAAAAAAGTACCATTGGCCTGCGTATACCGGATAATAATATTTGCCTTGCCCTAGCACAGGCGGTGGGCCACCCCATATTGAGTGCATCTTTACCCGGCGATATGATAGAAGAGTATACCGACCCCGAAGTAATTTTTGAAAAATTTAAACATGAGGTGGATTTCGTAATAGATGGTGGCATTGGCGGTATGATACCATCTACTATTGTAGATTGTACTACAGCCGAGTGGATGGTAACAAGAGAAGGACTTGCTGTATTTGAAGGATAAAATTTAAAGCCCTTGTGTGTGCATTTCGTATACACATACCAGCAACCCATTTCTTTTTACACCTCTGCCGGTAAAATTTACGGTTTGCGATTCGCCATTAAGCCGCACATCCTGCCAGGTAAGCATATACATTTCATCTCCCTCTTTATCTATTTCCAGCAGTGCGCTTACACTACCATTTTGTTCCTGCCAGTATACATCAAATCTTCCTACAAAAAGATCTTCATCCGGGGTTTCAATAGCGTTTATTTCCTCTCTGGAAAAGGCTTTCATTTTATTATTAAAAAATTCGCCACTGTACTGGTCATTATTTTTAGATAAAATAAAAGTGCCGTAAACTATATTCATAATTAAAATATTTTGGGCTATAAATGTAAGTATAAAATAAATGCGTTTCTGTTTTAATCAACACACAACCATTCATCCAACAAGTATACCATCTAAAAAACTAATGACACTTTTTTTTATTAAAACAATATTTATACAGAATTGCTGCGGACATTTGCGCCCGACCTTAAACCATGTAAATGAAAACATTAATATTACTTGTACCTTTTATAATCCTCAACATTTTTGCCACTGCACAGGTTAGTGGTAATAACAGCATTACTGGTATAGTAACAGATGCCGCTACCAAAAAACCATTGGAATATGGCACAGTAACGGTGTACATAAAAGGAAACAGCAAGCCAGTAACAGGCACTACCACAAACGCACAGGGCAGTTTTACACTAACAGAAATACCTGCAGGCACTTTTAATATACTATTCGAAAACCTGGGCTACCAGTCATATACTTTAGCAGATGTGAAACTGGATAAAAAAGATGGCAGTACAAATCTTAAAATAATAACGCTAACTGCACAAAAAAATACGCTGGCAGGTGTTACTGTTGTAGCACAATCTAAACTGATAGAAAACAAAATTGATAAAATGATTTTTAATGCAGAAAAAGATGTTACCTCACAGGGCGGTGTGGCCACCGATATATTAAAAAAAATACCACAGGTTTCTATTGATGCAGATGGCAATGTGCAGCTATCCGGTAATAGTGGTATACGCTTTTTAATAAATGGAAAGCCATCATCAGCCTTTGGCAGTAATGTGGCAGATGTGTTACAATCTATACCGGCAAGCCAGATAAAAACGGTGGAAGTAATTACAAACCCCGGTGCAAAGTACGATGCACAAGGGCTGGGCGGTATCATCAATATTATTTTAAAAACCAGCAACAGCAAGGGTTATAACGGAAACTTATCTGTAACCGCTGGCACAAGAAATGAAAATGGTTCTTTTAATTTTAATTTGCGCAACAATAACTTTGGCATAAAAGCTTTTGTGAGCGGCAGCAAGAGATTACCTTCTAATGAATTAAATAGCAATACCCGTATTACAAATGCTGCCAATATTACCAGCATTTTAGACCAGCAATCTGTAAGGCGTTTTCAGCGGCAGGGTATTCAAACGGGGCTGGGTTTTGACTGGACCGTGAAAAAAGTAAATAGTTTTTCCGGCAATATTTCCTATAATTATTTTTCTTTTGATGGCAGTGGGTATAATAACCAATCTTTACTATTAGATAAAAATAGTGGTGCGCCCGGAGTGCTTACTATAATAAATTCCGGCAATAAATATTTGTATAATAATATAGATGCTTCACTTAATTATAAAAGAAAATTTGCAAAAGAAGATCAGGAACTGGAGGTAAGCATTACAGGCGGCAATAGCAATAACAGTGGTAATTCTTTTGCTGCACAATATGCAAAGCCACAGGATTCTTTATACTTTGGTACCAAGAGCTACAACCCTGCAAAAATTAAACAGGGCGAGCTTGCTGTTGATTATACACAGCCTTTTGCAAACGATGTAAAACTGGGCGTGGGCAGTAAAGTAAGTTTGTACGATATAGGCAGCACGGCCGATGTAAGCAGCTACCAGCCTGCTTCTAAAAATTATTATGCAGATAAATCGCTTTCCAATAGTTTAAATTACAAGCAGCAAGTATATGCTGTATATGCCGAGCTTACTTTTAAAGTAACAAAATTATTCGATGCAAAACTGGGTGGACGATATGAGCGCACAGCAATAAATGCGTACTACTCCAATGCACAGCAGCAGGTAAAAGTGCCTGGCTATAATACGTTTGTACCATCCGTATTTTTATCTAAAAAGCTGGATGAAAATCAAACCATAAAACTAAGTTTTTCCAAACGCATAGAGCGGCCGGATTATGAAGGGCTGAACCCATTTGTAAATACAACAGATCCTAAAAACCTCAGCACTGGTAACCCGTTTTTAAAACCGGAGCTGGGCTACCGGTACGAACTGGGGTATAGCAAAAACCTGGGTAAAGCAGGTTCATTTATGGCAAACTTTTTTTACAGAGTAAATGAAAATGATATACAGCCCTACATTGTTTACTATCCCTCTTTTGCTGTGGGCGATTCTACTTTTACGAATGTGGCAGTAAGCACCCGGCAAAATATTGGCCGGGAAAATAACCTTGGTTTAAACCTTTTTGCTGATGCGCATTTTACTTCTAAATTTAACCTGAGAAGTAATGTGGCTTTCTTTAAACGCCATACCATAAACGTTATTGACAAAGGGCTTAACAACAATAGTTTTAATTACCGCATTAATGTGAATGTCAGTTACCAGTTCGCAAATACGCTGGTGGCAGAGCTGTTTGGCAATTTTAATTCACCCCGAAAAGAGGCGCAGGGCAGTTACCCTTCCTTTACCAGTTACAGCACGGCAATACGCAAACAATTCTGGAAAAAGAAAGGCAGCGTGGCACTTACTGCTACCAATCCCTTTGCAACTTATTTAAAACAACAAACTATTTTATACGGACCCAATTTTACGGTGAATGGCGAACGCAGCATACCCTTTCGCTCTATCGGTATAAATTTTACATGGAAATTTGGCAGGCTGGAATTTAAAAAAACAGAAGAAAAAGAAAATAGCGGAAACGCAAATGCGGAACAATAATCAAAGAATTATTTTTACAATTGGTTCTTATTATTTAGATGATATTGGAATGCTCCATTAATGAAACAAACTTTACCGGAGAGTCAGTGTAAATCTTAACTGCAATTATGTGGAGAGAAAATAGGGCTTGATTAACTGCTTTTGTTTGATACAATTTTTTAAACTATTAAGTAACGAAGAAGAGACGTAACCAAAAAAAATCAATATTATCTCCTTGTGACCATGATGCCTTAATGCCACTGTGATTCAAAAACATTAGGTATAAAAATATTTCTGTGTTATTTATTAATTACTTTACGATAATTATATTTTTAATGACCATTAAATATTTTATATGAAACTTATACCACTATTATTTTTGATAACACTTGGTGCCAAAGCACAAATGCATCAACTGCTTATTGGAACTTATACTAGCGGTAAAAGTGAAGGCATTTATGTGTATAATTTTAATAGTAGTACCGGCGATTTTGAGAAACTGAGCAGTGTAAAATGCCCTAACCCATCATACCTTGCGGTGAGCCTAAACCAAAAAAATGTATATGCCGTGTATGAAGAAGGCAACAACAATAATATTGGTGGAAGCGTTGCTGCATATAGCTTTGATAAGAATAACGGAATGCTTACATTTATAAACAAGCAACCTTCCGGCGGAGATCATCCCTGCTATGTGGCTATAGATAAAACGGGTAAATGGGTTACTGCAGGCAATTATACGGGTGGCAGTATTGCAGTATTACCTGTAGCAGAAAACGGCTCGTTGGGAACAGGCACTTTTACACAACACACAGGCAGCAGCACAAACAAAGAGCGGCAAGAAAAAGCACATGTGCATTGTACTTATTTTTCTAAAAATGGTAAATTTCTTTTTGTGCCAGATTTGGGTATGGACAAAGTAATGATCTACCGTTTTAACAAAAAAAACGGTATACTCACTCTTGCTAAACAACCTTTTGTACAGGCCGAAGCTGGTGCCGGACCACGGCATATCGATTTTTCTACCAATAATAAATATGCTTATCTTATAGAAGAACTTACCGGCGCTATAGCAGTATATAAATATAAAAAAGGTACACTTTCGCTGTTGCAAAATATAAGTGCAGCGCCAAAAGGATTTACTGGTTTTATGGGCAGTGCAGATATTCATGTATCGCCGGATGGAAAATTTTTATACTGCAGCAACCGGGGCGAAAGCAACAGCATAACGATTTTTAGCATTAATAAAAAAACAGGATTGCTAACATTTATAAACAATACCTCTACCCTGGGCGAAGCACCACGTAATTTCAATTTTGACCCTACCGGAAATTTTTTGCTGGTTGCAAATCAAAAAAGTGATAACATCATCATTTTTAAAAGAGATAAAGAAACGGGGTTGATAAGCGATACCGGAAAAAAAATAGAAGTGGGCAATCCTGTTTGCCTGAAGTGGATATTATAAAATAGAAAAATGATATTTATGCTGATGTGATCGGTCGTTATTGCGGCATAATATTAAAGCTCTTGCGATGGTATCTGCTCAGCCCGTTTTTTTCTATCGCATTCCTGTGAAATGCAGTGCCATAGCCCTTATTATCGTTCCAGCCGTAGTAGCTGTATTCCTGGTGTATGGTTTTCATATACTCATCTCTGTAGGTTTTTGCCAGTATACTTGCAGCAGCAATGGAGGTGTAAATACCATCTCCTTTTATAATGCAGGTATGTTTTACTTGCCTGTATATTTTAAATCTATTTCCATCCACAAGCAGCATATCCGGCTTGGCATTCAGTGCATCCAGTGCAAGGTGCATGGCTTTAAAAGATGCCTGTAAAATATTAATACTGTCTATTTCATTATTGCAAACAGCTGCTACAGAAAATGCAATACTTTCTTTCTCAATAATTGGTCTTAGCAACTCCCGGTTTTTTTCAGAAACCTGTTTGCTGTCATTTAGCAGCGGGTGATAAAAATCTTTTGGCAATATTACCGCAGCAGCAAATACGGGTCCGGCATAGCAGCCACGCCCTGCTTCATCCAGCCCGACCTCTTTTTTTGTTTTATATAAATAGGGTAAAAGCATGCACTGCAAATATCCTTTTTTTACACGAAATGTAGCAGCATGTTTGCGTAACTTTGTACGAACTTTTTACACACATGCGTGCAGCAAAAAACTGGGTGCTTGCCACTTTTATTCTTACCTTTTTAGTGATTATTGCAGGCGGCATCGTACGCACCACACAAAGCGGCATGGGCTGCCCGGACTGGCCTAAATGCTTTGGTATGTGGATACCCCCCACCAATGCAAATGAACTGCCGCCAGACTTTGAAAAATACCTGCGGGTGCAGGATATAGACCATACTTTTAATGCTTACCATACCTGGATAGAATATGTGAACCGCCTGCTGGGTGCACTTTTGGGCGTATTTGCAGTTATACAAACTGGGGTATTGTTTTTTAATAGAAATAAAAATAAAACCGCTTTTAAATTATCGCTCGGTTTTCTTGCAGCGGTAATACTTACCGGGCTTTTTGGTGCTATTGTGGTAAAACTTAATTTGGCACACGCCAGCATAAGTGTTCATTTATTATTTGCATTGCTGCTGGCAGAAATACAACTTGCATTGCTCATGAGTTTGCAGCAAAAAATGGCCAAAATAGTGGTATCCAAAAAAGTACGTAGATACATAGCCGGGTTGCTTATAATTATTTTTATACAAAGCATACTGGGTACTATGGTAAGAATATATGTGGATGATGTATCTAAAATACTACATTACGAGCAGCGTCAAACCTGGCTGGCTGCAATGCCACTGGCATTTCTTATTCACAGAAGTTTTTCGTGGATAGTGTTGCTGTCTACAATATTCATAATTATATACTGCAAAAAAATTATTGGTATTCAAAAAAATGTATATTACCTCGGTGCAAATATATTTGCCAGTATGGTTACCGGTATTATATTATTTTACCTGGATATGCCTGCAATAGCACAGCCACTGCATTTGCTGCTGGCTACCATTGCCATTACGCAGCTGGTTTATATTTTATTAAAAACAAAAAGTACATAATTTCGGTATAAACATCAGCAGCACATGAAAGCAGTTTTGCAAAATATTTTTTACTCGCTGCCTATACAATTATTTATTCTTCATTTTAGAAAATACCAGGTGCTGCTTATATTCTGGTACATACTCTTTAGCACCATAGCCAGCGGTTTTATGAAAAACTTTGGTGCAGATGCCCTATTTTTTTCGCCGGAATACCTGGGCACTGTAAATATACTGGGCTGCTTTATAACAGGCTGCACGCTCTGTGTTTTTATTATGAGCTGGAATGTTACCACGTTTATTTTACACAGCAGGCGTTTAAAATTTCTGGCTACTACCAGCAATCCTTTTTTAAAGTATTGTATTAATAACAGCATTATACCACTGCTGTTTTTATTTTTTTATTTTAACAGGTTGTATATTTTTAACAGCTATAAAGAGTTGCTGCCACTGGCAGAAATTTTTAAACAACTTGCTGGTATTACTGCAGGAATTATAGTGGTATTGCTGGTATCCTTTGCTTATTTTTTTGGCGCACAAAAAACTATCATGCGCAGCATGGCGCCTATTTTAAGCAGCCCGTTATTATTTAATAAAACATTTACCGGCAAGCAGGCACGGGAAGATGAGCGAGGTATGAAAGTAAGTGTTTACTTCGATTCTTTTATACGGCTACGCAAAGCAAGAAATGTAGCTCACTATCGCCAAGATTTTCTGGATATTATTTTTAAACGCTATCACCTTGCAGCTATAATAAGCATTGTCATTGCCTTTATCTGCATTGTTGCGGTAGGGTTTCTTTTAGAAAATAAAATATTTGAGATACCGGCTGCAGCCAGCATTCTCATTGTATTTGCACTGCTCATAGCTGTTATAGGTGCACTATCCTATTTTTTGCAAAGCTGGAGTTTGCCTGTAGTTATCATCTTATTTATTTTACTGAATATATTATATAAAACCGGCGCTATAGACCCACGCAACAAAGCCTACGGCATAAATTATACGGATAAAAATAACAGGCCGGCGTATGATAAAAGTTCATTGCTAAACCTTTGCACACCGCAAAAAATAGCAGTAGATAAAACAAATATGCTTGCGATATTAAACCGCTGGAAACAAAAACAAACAATAGAAAAACCGGTAATGGTTTTTATAAATGTAAGTGGCGGCGGGCTGCGAAGCACAGCATTTACCATGAATGCCCTGCAGCAGGCAGATAGTATATGTAATGGCAGCCTTATGCAAAAAACATTTATGATAAGTGGTGCAAGCGGCGGCATGCTGGCAGCTACTTATTACAGAGCATTGTATCAAAAAAAACGTGCCGGTAAAAATATTAATCTTGCTGCACCGCAATACACAGATAATATTGCAGCAGACCTGCTTAACCCCGTTTTTACTTCGCTCATGGCACGGGATATTTTTGCACCGGTACAAAAATTTTCTATCGGGCAAAATAAATACCTCAAAGACCGTGGCTATGCATTTGAAAAAAAATTAAATGAAAATGCGCTTGGTTTGCTTGATGTGCAAATGAAAGATTTAGCAAAAGATGAGGCTGCAGCAAACATACCGCTAATGATTTTTAACTGCGTTATAAAAAAAGATGCACGAAAATTAATGATAAGCACACAGCCGCTGAGCTTTATGATGAAGCCTGTGCAAATGCAGTGGGATAGTATGCAAAGCCCCGATGCTGTAGACTTTGCAGCACTGTTTAAAAACCTGCAGCCTATGGACCTGAAGGTAACTACTGCGCTAAGAATGAATGCCACTTTCCCCTACGTGCTGCCCAATGTGTGGCTGCCCAGCGAACCGGTAATAGATGTAATGGATGCAGGCCTGCGGGATAATTATGGAAAAGAAACTACCCTTCGTTTTATAGATAATTTTAAAGACTGGATTGCTGCAAACAGCAGTGCGGTGCTTATACTGCAACTAAGAGACAGACCGGATGATAACTGGCAGCAGCCCTTTGTTACGAACTCTATTACCGATATGTTTGTAACACCAGCCACCATGCTGCAGCACAACTGGTTTAAGCTGCAGGATTATTACCAGGCAGACCAGCTGGCCTATTTTAAAGACAACAGTACCATAAAAATATATAGCATGGCCATTATGTATTTGCCAGAAGAAGAAGAAAAAACCGCAGCCCTCAACTTTCATTTATCTGCCAGAGAAAAAAGAGATGTGATATTGTCTTTTAAAAATAAAACAAATATGGAAATTATAAAAAATATAGCAGCGCTGCTTAAATGAACAAGTGTAAAAATTATTTACTCTTTTGCAATAAACACAATGCCTTCTCTATTATTTCTATGGTAAATAACGAAGCTGTTTCTGCAGGCTCGCCATCTATATGCAGCGGCGCATTGCCAGTATTTTCTATAGCTATTTTCTTTGTATGAAAATATTGTATGGTTTCGGTACCTTCTTCTGCCGAGGAAATTTTACCTGATCTTATTTGCTTTATAATACTGTATACAAAATTAATTTTACTCGTTTTTTTTACAATTACAACATCCAGCAAACCATCACTAAGACTTGCTTTGGGCGCTATGGTAATATTGTTTCCAAATTGATTGCTATTGGCTATACTTATAAAAAAAGCATCGGTACGAATAATATTTCCATTTGCTTTTATAACAAAGGGATAGGGTGTGGCTTTAAAAAAGTTTTTTACCGTTTGCCTTGCATAAGTAGAAAGACCCCGACCAGGTTGTGCTGCAAAGTCGTGTGCTACCTGCGCATCAAAACCAATACCACAAAGCATACAGCTAAATTTTTTGTTTATAAAAAATGCATCTATAGCAATAGCCTTATTTTTAAAAATGATATCCAGTGCCTTTACAGGATTTTTGGGAATACCCGCTGCAAACGCAAGCCCATTGCCAGAACCCATAGGTATTATGCCAATATTTATTTTGATATTGAGCAGTGCACAAGCCACTTGGTTTATGCTGCCATCCCCACCACAAATAACAATATCCGTAATATTTTCTGCAGCAATTTTTTCAGCTAAAAAATTATACCTGCCAGATTTTGCAGTGTCCAGTATCTGAAAAACAGCTTTTTCTTTTTCCATCCGCTGTTCTATTAAATATTTTACCGCACCCTTATTTTGTGTTCCGGAAATCGGATTTATAAAAATAATAAAATTTCTTTTTTTCAATGTATACCAGGTTGTAAAAGCAAATATAGTTTACCAGGCATGATAGTTATGTTGTACCACAAATAAAACACCCTTACCAGCGCAGCAATGCACTGCCCCACGTAAAACCACTGCCAAATGCTGCAAGGCAAATAAGATCTCCTTCCTTTATTTTGCCGGCTTCCCATGCTTCGCATAATGCAATAGGGATAGAAGCTGCAGTAGTGTTGCCGTATTTTTCTATGTTGTTAAAAACCTGCTCATCTTTTAATTGTAATTTTTGCTGCACAAATTGTGCAATGCGCAGGTTTGCCTGGTGGGGTATAAGTAAATTAATATCGGTGGGCTGGAGGTTATTTTTTTCCAGTGCTTCCATAATTACTTCTGGGAATTTTATAATGGCTTTTTTAAAAACCGCCGGCCCATCCATATTGGGAAAATTTTCTGCATTGTCTATCATAGCATGGCTCATAAACATCTGCCCCATTTCCGCATCATCAAAACTGGCCAGCTTTTCATCTAGCCAGTGGTTGGCATGTGTGCCCGGGTTAAACATGGCCAGCACTTCTGCGGCACTGCCATCGCTATGCAAATGTGTACTTAAAATGCCCTGCTTTTGTGTAGGCTGCAATACTACTGCCCCAGCACCATCTCCAAAAATTACTGATATATTTCTTCCTCTTGTACTAAAGTCCAATCCGAAAGAATGCTTCTCACTTGCAACCAATAAAATGTTTTTGTACATGCCAGTTTTTATAAACTGATCGGCTACTGATAATGCATAAATAAAACCGCTGCACTGGTTGCGTATATCCAGCGCACCTATTTCTTTCATCTTCATTTCTCTTTGTAACAAAACTCCACAACCAGGAAAATAATAATCCGGACTAAGGGTGGCAAAAATAATAAAATCTACCTCCTGTGCTGTAATGCCTGCCCGCTGCAGCGCTATTGCTGCAGCTTTTATTCCCATGCTGGTAGTGGTTTCTTCTGTGCGGTGTGCATACCTTCTTTCCTTTATGCCAGTGCGCTCCTGTATCCACTCATCGCTGGTATCCATAAATTCTTTTAAGTCATTATTGGTTACTATATGCGCTGGCACATACATACCTATACCTGCTATTTTTGTTTGCTGCATGAGTTGTTTTTAAGAACAGGCAATTTACACAATACAACGTAAATGCAACTATTTCAAAAAGGTTGTATTTTTTTAGTTGTATCATTTGTTGTAAGAGGGCATAAATTGTCTTTTATTAATTGCGTTTTGCGTTATTAAACCCATCAAATTATGTAGAACTGAAAATCGGCTGTCTAAGCTGGATAATATTGTGGTAGCGGTTTAGACGATAATACATTCGTTCGGCAGGAACGTTATATCATTTCAAAATGGTAGGAGAGGACTGAAGTAATTATTAAGCCTCACAAAAAATAATTTTGTGCCCTTTATGTATTATGGGTAAGCGGCGCATCCATAAATTTTAAATAGTTATTTTTAATACTCAAACATTTTCTATGAAAAATATTTTTGCAGTTATTTTATTATTATCCTGCTATAGGGCTAATGCACAGTCGCCTTTTAAAACACAAAGCATTGCTGTCTTTAAAGATGGTACATCTTTCGTGCAAAAAAGCGGTAGCGTTAATGCAATAAACGGTATTTTCTCTTTTGTAGGAAATGATATTCCTCAGGCATTATTTGGAACTTTTTGGATAACCTCGCCTACCAGCAAAATAGGGCAGGTTATAAGCTACATGGATACCGTAAAAAAAGTAACAACCGAAAGCCCTCAAAATATTTTGCAGATATTGGAAGCGATGACAGGTAAAAATGTAGTGATAAAATTATCGTACGAAATACCCTTATACGAAGGTAAAATTATAGATATCGGTTTTGAAAAATTACCATTATTTACAGGAAGAGATATTATTTTGGGAGCAGATAAAGACCCTGCATTAGTTCATTTTCTTACAAAAAACGGCAGGCATAAATATATACTGGCTAAGGATATTATAAGTATAGAAAGCGAGGAAGACGTGCGGCCGGTTTACAAAAAACAAGAAAAGATACTTACGCCCACATTGGATATTGCATTTGAAAATACCAAAACAGCGCATGAGTTAAAAATAATGTATTTGCAAAAAGGATTAAGCTGGTCGCCGTTTTACAGCCTGGAGTTGCAGGAAGCTGGCAAAGCAAAACTGATACTGCGAAGTGAAGTAAGCAATAATGCAGAAGCAATAACCAGCAGTGATATAAATTTTGTGGTAGGTGTACCCAATTTTAGATATGCAAAATCACTGGCCGGGTTGGTAAATTTTGTAAACTTGCAAAACGGAGAAATTAATTTTGAAAATAATATAAGCCAGGCTAACACTTTTATGAATACAAGTGCAGTACTAGGCGAAGCTGCAGATGAAAAAGAATCTTACCAACCCAGTAATTTTGGAAATGATATAGAAGGAGAAAATGTGCAAGATCTTTATTTTTATAACCTGAAAAATATTAGTCTTAAAAAAGGTGCAAAAGCCCATTACGAATTATTTAATGCCACAGTAGATTACGAACATATTTTTGAATGCGAGCTTAGCAGAAATACAGAAGATTATCAATACTCACAGGATTATACTGCAGGACCTGATGTAAAAAATCTTGTTTTTCATGGTATTAAAATAAAAAACAATTGCTCCAATCCTTTTACCGCAGCCCCGGTTTTATTAACGGAAAAAAGAGAAGACAAAATTTTTCCGATAGCACAGGATCTTATGCCATACACACCTATGCAAGCTGCCAGCATCATACGCCTTACCAGCACCAGCGATATACAGGTATCGCAAACAGAAAAGCAAAAAACAACTACAGAAAAAATTAGAAAATGGAACGGAAGATTTTGGGATAAGGTAGAAGTGGACTCAAAAATTATTATTAAAAATTATAAAAAAACGGCCTGCAAAATCATCATTAAACGTTTTGTAGCAGGAGATATGATAAAGTCATCTGCAGATTGGAATAAAGTACAGCTAAACCCTATAGCATCTTCTTTAAATTTCTTAAATAAAGTAGAGTGGACCATAACAGTAAACCCCGGAGAAGAAAAAATAATTAATTACAGTTATAACTATTATCATGCAGGGGAGCAGTAAATTTAATTATTGAAGACAAATTGCATAAAGAGCACCTCATTGTTTTCTTAGTGCGCTTTCTATAAAAAATATTCACCCGGTATAGCTGAATGCATACGTTAACCTTTGGTGAATGCCATTTATTAGCAAAGCCAACTTACCCCTGCGGAAATAGTTCTATCACCTTTTTATACCTGAAATCGAAAATGCCCTTAAGCATTTTCTTTACAAATAGTGCATAAGCAATATCACCTAAAAACCAAAAAGGGATTTTATAATGCACAATATCCGTCATCTCCACACCATTGGCTACTTCTTTAAAATGATGCTGGTGGTGCCACAGGCTGTATGGCCCAAAACGCTGCTCATCTATAAAAAATTTATGCTCATTTACCTGCGTTATTTCCGTCATCCAGTAAAGCGGTATGCCCAAAATAGGTTTTACAATATATTCAATTATTTGCCCGGCATACATTTTATCTCCATGGTATTTTGATATGATTTTAAATCCCAGGTTATCCGGAGTCATTTTTGGAAGGTTTGCCGGACTGCTAAAAAAGTCCCATGCGGTTTGCATACTGCAGGGTATGGTTTGTACTGTTTTAAAACTGTAAACTTTACTCATCTATAATGGTTTCTATAACGTAATTTATAATTTCTTAAAAAAACTAAGGTAGGTTCTGTGAAATAAACTACTTTTCAAAAAAGAAAGTAAGTGGCATGTATTTAACCACATTCAATATTTTCTGAAAAATCAATAACTGCAAATTTCGCTTAAAATGCATTCATATCAGCAACAACTTCAAAATAAATTTGAAGAAGAATACGATAAGCTAAACCCCCAGCAGCAACTTGCTGTAAATACTATTGAAGGCCCGGTGATGGTGATTGCAGGCCCTGGTACTGGTAAAACGCAAATACTTGCAGCACGTATTGGTAAAATATTATTGGATACAGATGCCCAGCCGCAAAATATTCTTTGCCTTACGTATACAGATGCAGGAGCCATAGCCATGCGGCGCCGCCTGCAGCAGTTTATTGGCGCTGCGGCATACAAGGTAAATATCTACACGTTTCATGCTTTTTGTAATGATGTTATACAGGATAATCTTTCTTACTTCGAAAAAAATTCGCTGGATGCAATATCCGAACTGGAAACCATAGCGCTCTTTACAAAACTGATAGATAATTTTAAAAAAGATAATCCGCTGAAGCGCTACCGTGGCGATGTATATTATGAAATAAAAAACCTGCGTAGTCTTTTTTCTGCCATGAAACGAGAGGGATGGACGCCTGCATTTATTACAGAAAAAATAGCAGATCATGTAGCAACGCTGGAAGATAATGAAGCATTTATTTATAAAACCAGCCGTGCTGGTAAGTGGAACAAAGGAGATAAAAAACCAGCTTATGCAGAGGAACTGGAAAAAATGAAAAAGCTGGAAGCTGCAGTAACGGAGTTTGAAAATTTTGTGCATTTAATGAAAGAGCGCAACCGCTACGATTTTGATGATATGATAAACTGGGTAATAAAAGTGTTTGAAGAAAATGCAGATGTGCTGGCAAATTACCAGGAACGATATCAGTACATATTGGTAGATGAATACCAGGATACCAGTGGCACACAAAACAAACTGGTGCAGCAGCTCATTAGTTTTTGGGAGCAGCCAAATATTTTTGTGGTGGGGGATGATGATCAGAGTATTTACAGGTTTCAGGGAGCCAATGTAGAAAACATGCTGTTGTTTGCAAATACGTATGAGGCAGACCTGGTAAAGGTTGTACTCACTAATAACTACCGCAGCACACAGCCCATTTTAAATATTTCTAAGAGTCTTATTAATAAAAATGAGGAGCGGCTCATAAAAAAAATATCCGGCCTTAGCAAAGATTTACTGGCAGCAAACGATAAAATAAAACTGCTTAAACACCTGCCATTGCTGCGGGAATATAATGCCGTAAAAGAAGAAATGGCGGGCATAACTTTAGAAGTAGCGGCACTGCTGCAACAAGATATTGCACCCGGCAGAATAGCCGTTATTTACAAAGAAAATAAGTATGGCGAGGAACTTGCAAATTATTTTCGGCTAAAGGGAATACCGGTATACAGTAAGCGAAGTATTAATATTCTGGAGCATTCTTTTACTCAAAAAATAATAGAAATACTGAGGTATTTAAATGCAGAGCATGATACGCCTTATGGGGGCGAAGAAATACTTTTTGAAATACTGCATTACGATTTTTATAAAATTCCGCCCATAGAAATTGCAAAACTTACTGTGGAAGCAAATGCAAAAAACAGTGCAGAAGAAAGAATATCTATTCGCAGATTATTGTATGACAAAGCCAATAAACCCCCGCAAAATTTATTTGATACCGGCATAAATGTAAGCCTGAAAAAGTTTAGTGCTGTTATAGAAAAATTAATTGCAGATGTAGCCAATGTACCCCTACAGCAGTTAACAGACCATATTATACGGAACGCAGGTGTGCTGCCCTACCTTATGCAAAGTGCAGATAAGATAGCGTTACTGCAACTCCTCACCGCCTTTTTTGATTTTGTAAAAGATGAAACCAGCCGTAATCCTTTTTTATCTTTAAAAGAACTGATTATTACCATAGACCTTATGAAAAAAGAAGGACTGCCATTGCCTATGGTGCAGGTGGCGGGCAATGATAAAGGTGTAAATCTTTTAACAGCACATGGCAGCAAGGGGCTGGAATTTGAACATGTATTTTTTGTGGGTGTAAATGCAACATCATGGGAGAAAAAAAGAAAACCAGGCGGCGGTTATAAATTGCCAGATACTTTATTTGCATCTGCACCATCAACAGCAAATGATGATGAGGAATTGCGCCGCCTTTTTTATGTTGCCCTTACCCGTGCAGAGCAGCACTTATATATTTCCTACTCAAAATTTAAAAATGACGGCAAAGAAATAGAACCCTCTATGTTTATTGCAGAAATACAGGAAGAGCAGGCACTACCAGTAAATAAAATTAATATAAGCGAAGCCGATATGACGGCTTTTAAACTATTACAGTTTACCGCTGCGGCACCAGAGATAGAACATAGCGAAGAAGATTTTATAGATGCACTGCTGGCAAAATTTGCCATGAATGTAACGGCACTTAATAATTATTTAAAATGCCCGCTGCAGTTTTATTATAGTAATTTAATACGCATACCATCGGGCAAAAATGAAGCAACAGAATTTGGGAGTGCGGTACACTATGCGCTGGAAAAATTATTTAAAAATATGCAGGATGGAAAGCAGGAAAAGTTTGAGAACAAGAACCAGGTTATAGAATACTTTACAAAATACCTGCGCAGGCATAGAGAAAATTTTACGAAGGAATCTTTTGCAAGGCGCATGGAGTATGGTGAAACTGTACTGGCAAACTATTATGATAAGTACATAACAACCTGGAACAAAGTTGTAGCTATAGAAAGAAATATAAGGGGAGTGGTAGTAGATGCCGTGCCGCTAAGAGGCAAGCTGGACAAACTGGAATTTGACGGTAAAAATATAAATGTAGTAGACTATAAAACAGGCGATATTGATAATGCCCTTACTAAATTAAAAGCCCCTAATGACAAAGACCCGCAGGGCGGCGATTACTGGCGGCAGGCAGTATTTTATAAAATTTTAATAGACAATTACGATCAAAAAGACTGGCAGGTAATAAGCACAGAATTTGATTTTATAGAGCCAGATAAAAAAAAGGAATACAGAAAAGTAAAAGTGCTGATAACCCCACAGGATACCCATGCCGTAAGAGAACAAATAGCAGATACCTGGGAAAAAATACAGGCAAAAGATTTTTATACCGGTTGTGGTAAAGAAGATTGCCATTGGTGCAATTTTGTAAAAAATAATGATCTTGCTATTGCGCTGCATGAGGTGGATGAGAGTGTGGAAGAAGGATATTAAAAGAGCGAAGAGTAGAGGGCAAAGAGAAAAGGGTAAAAAGAAAAAGGGCAAAAGGCAAAGGGCAAAGGAGGGAAAAAGCAAAGGGCAAAAGGAAAAAAGAAAAGGGAAAAAGCAAAGGGCAAAAAGCAAAGGAAAAAAGCAAAGGGAAAAAAGCAAAGGAAAATGAGCAAAAGGCAAAGAGCATAATATTTTAGAGTTGGGTTTGCAGAAATTTATGGTTGAAAAAACTAGAAAGAGTGCAAGGCTTTTGGAAAAATGGTTTCTCTCTCAAATGCTGGGTGAAAGAGCCTGGTATATTCAATCTGAAAAATATTACTATCAGCATGTAAACGACTAGTACAAAAATTTAAATTACTTAGGAATGTTTTATGAAACACTTAATTATGCAAACGCAGATAAATTTCTACAGATGCTTCCAATAGCAATAAATTACAAAGGATAATTAATAAGCAATATTTGAGCTGTATGGGTAATTATATAAACAATAAAGTGGCACTCATAAAATAATAAGAAATACTATGGGATCAACTATAGAAAAGATCTGAACATCAGCATTGATTTATTATGAAACCTAAAATTCCATTTACCAAAATTTATTTTAATTTACACTTGTGGAGTTAGCAGTTACCCAAAATAAAATATGGAATAAATTGCGCAAGAGTAAAGCCGCCATGCTAGGGATCTTTATTATTTGCCTGGCAATACTGGTAAGTATTTTTGGTTACGTTATAGCGCCGGATCCTACGCCAGATGCAGATTTGCAAACGGTGGAGATACAATCTAAACCGCCGGGCTACTTGCAGCAATTTTTAAAAATACCGGCAGTAAATACAATCCAAACTACCTGGCTAAGCAGTATTTTTTTTGGCAGGCCTGCTTCGTATACATTTATTCCAATAAAAAGTTATACGCTTAACGGGCAAAATATATTGATACAAAAATATGTAGATGAAGATACTGCCGTAGCGCTTTCCTTAAATATAAATACGATTACCGGCAATAAGCCTGCAACTATTCATCAATACATCATTATCAAAAAATACTGGCTTGGTACTGATGCCTTTGGCAGAGATATACTGAGCAGAATTATCATTGGCACAAGGGTGAGCCTTGCTGTGGGGTTTATTGCAGTAATTATTTCGCTCACTATAGGAATATTATTAGGGGCACTGGCGGGCTTTTATAGGGGCAAAATTGATGCTGCTGTTATGTGGCTCGTAAACGTAACCTGGAGCATACCTACGCTGCTGCTGGTATTTGCCATTACGCTCACACTGGGCAAAGGTTTTTTACAAATATTTATTGCGGTGGGGCTCACGCTTTGGGTAAGTGTGGCCAGGATTGTGCGTGGGCAGGTAATGGCCGTAAAAGAACTGGAGTATGTGCAGGCCGCAAGGGCATTGGGTTTTAAAGACAGCAGGATTATTGTTAGGCACATCCTTCCCAATATTATAGGGCCGGTGCTGGTTATAGCTGCAGGCAATTTTGCCACTGCCATTATTATAGAAGCAGGGCTTAGTTTTTTAGGTATTGGCGTGCAGCCACCACAGCCAAGCTGGGGGCTTATGATAAAAGAAAATTATAATCTTATTATAACCCACAATGCAGTGCAGGCAATCATACCAGGGTTTGCCATTATGCTGCTTGTACTGGCTTTTAATTTATTGGGTACAGCGCTAAGAGATGCGGTAGATGTGAAGGAGTGAGGGATTAGGATTAGGAATGATGAATGATAAAAGGTGTCTTAAAATCTAAAATCTTGTGTTTTATATCGCAATACATAATACGCCTAACCCAGTATCGGGTGCCGTTTAAACGCTTTATTCCTGTCAAATAAAAAACGATATGTGGTAAGCTGGCGGCTTCTTTTTACCTCGCCAAGGCTGTCGGCAATGTTCAGCATTTTAGGATTAAAATCTCCTATCCATTGCATTTCATATTCGCTGTAAGATACCTGCGGGCTTTGAATAACTTTTGCAGCTTCTGCTACAATAAACGCATCTACCCCTTTGCCCTGCCACTCCGGTACCACACCAAATACAATACCCGTAAATTTTTTATTAGGCTTAAATTTTTTTAGCCAAAGAAATTTTAATTTTTGCAACAAACCAAATTTTCCGTGGAGATGTTTAAACCATTGGTTAAGATCTGGCAGGTTTATAAAAATAGCAACAGCTGTGGTTTTATGATAAGCAAACCAGATTATTTTTTCATCCATCACGGGTTTCATTTTTTTAAATAAAATCAACGCCTGCTCTTTAGGCATTTGCTTAAGCCCGCCATGCCCTGCCCAGGCTTTGTTATACACTTCTGCAAAATCTGCGGCATATTTTTCCAGTTCATTTTTGTTAATATGCCTTGCAGTAAAATCTTTATTTTTTGCAATAGCTTCGTGCCTGTCCCATATCTTTTTTTGCAAGGGTGCTTTGGGCTCCATATCAAAACATACCTGGTCAAAAAATCGTTTAAAACCATACGTTTCAAACAGCGTAACATAATAAGCAGGGTTATAGTTCATACAATACAACGGCTCTTTAAAACCCTTTGTTACCAGCCCCCACCAGCGATCCCGCTCGCCAAAATTTATGGGCCCATCCATTGCCTGCATATCATTTTGCAGTAACCATTCTTTAGCGGTATCCAACAATAAATCTGCTGCCTGCTGATCGTTTATGCATTCAAAAAAACCGATTCCACCCACCGGAATATCATCGCCTTTATTAGAATATTTTTTATTTACAAAAGCTGCTATCCTGCCAGTAAGTTTGCCTTCATTATCTTTTAATAACCAGCGCTGCAGCTTACCAAAACGAAAGGCTTTGTTCTTTTTCTCATCAAAAATATCATTGATGTCATTGTCCAGCGGGCGTAGCCAGTTGCTATCTTTTTTATAAAGAATAACTGCCACTTTTATAAATAGTGCAGCATCAGCAGCGGTTTGTACAGGAATTATTTGCATTGATAATATTTTTTTTCACACTGCGAAACAGGTATGGCAGCGAGACAGCTATGTAATATTAAAAAGTTTAAACCACAATATTTATCATTCTTCCTTTTACAAAAATAAATTTCTTTACTTCTTTTCCTTCCAGCCATTTGGTTATACTTTCGCTGTTAAGTGCTGCTGCACGGGCATCTTGCTCTGTTACTTCTGTGGCAAGCGTAATAGAACTACGCATTTTTCCATTAATAGAAACAGGATATTCTTTACTGGCTTCTATCAAATATCTTTCTTCTAAAATAGGATATGTAGCATCTATAATAAATCCATCATTACCCATGGCAGCCCACAATTCTTCTGCAATATGTGGTGCGTAAGGGCATAATAAGGTTAATATTTGAGATAGAATTTCTTTGCTGTTACATTTTGCATCTGTAAGTTCATTTACAGCAATCATAAATGCAGCTACGGCTGTGTTGTAAGAAAAATTTTCTGTATCCTGCTCTATTTTTTTTATCGTTTTATGTAATATTTTTTGCTGGGCATCTGTTGGTTTTTCATCAGTCCATTTCGGTGTACCACCCGTATTTGTTGCGGGATTAATATCTGTATAAAACAGCCGCCACAATTTTTTTAAGAAACGATGCACACCTTCTATACCCTTTGTATCCCAAGGTTTGCTTTGCTCTACAGGCCCAAGGAACATTTCGTACATGCGAAAAGTATCGGCGCCGTATTTTTCAACGAGACCGGTGGGATCGACGGTGTTGAATTTTGACTTGGACATTTTCTCCGTTTCGGCGCCGCAGATGTATCTGCCGTTTTTTTCTTCCCGGCTGTAATTTGGCGAAGCGATTTTGAAGTCTTCAAGGATGAAAGCAGCCTGCCCGTATTCGCCTTTCGACCTTTTAAATGCTGCAATATCCAATTCCGTTCCATCCACCAGATTTACATCCACATGGAGCGGATTGAACTCCACCTGGTTT
>JANXXM010000012.1 GCA_025350645.1 Ferruginibacter sp. | reverse complement strand
TAACTCCTTTTATCGTTTAGCATCAACCATATTGCTCATAGGTTGCTCCTCAGCAGAGCCTACTATTCTTTTGATTGATTATGCAAAATTTCAAAACAAAAATGATAAAATCACCAACCATTTTTGACTACATTACCTATTAAAATAATTTTTTCATTTAGGTCATAGAAAAAAGTGACGTTTGTATAGGATAGTTTCCTTCTTTGCTCATGCCTTTTCCATGAAAATTACACCAGTTGCCGTTTATAGATTTGTACGGTATTTTCTAAGCCAAGATAAATGGCATCGCAAATAAGTGCATGCCCAATAGATACTTCTAACAGACCAGGAATATTTTGAGCAAAATATTTTAAATTCTGCAGGTCAAGATCATGCCCTGCATTAATACCAAGCCCGAGCTCATTTGCTGCAAGAGCCGCATCAATAAAGGGTTGTATGGCTTTTTCTTTTTGGCTGCCAGCAAATAATGTAGCATAACTTTCGGTATATAATTCTATGCGGTCGGTGCCCGTTTCTTTAGCAGCTTGTATCATTTTTATATCTGCATCTATAAAAATAGAAACCCGTATACCTGCGTTTTTAAAAACGGTAATGGTATCTCTCAAATATTGCAAATGTGTAATGGTATCCCAGCCGTGGTTGCTGGTAAGCTGCCCTTCCGCATCAGGCACGAGCGTTACCTGTGTGGGTTTATTTGCCAGCACAAGCTGCACAAATTTTTCTTCAGTAGGGTTACCTTCAATATTAAACTCTGTTGTCAATACTTTTTTAAGATCATACACATCTTTATAGGCAATATGGCGTTCATCTGGTCGTGGGTGTACAGTTATGCCATGCGCACCAAAGCGCTCAATATCCATTGCTGTTTTTATTACATCGGGGTTGTTGTGCCCGCGTGCATTGCGAAGCGTTGCAATTTTATTTATGTTTACAGATAAATGTGTCATAGCGCAAAAGTAATTCATGCCTGCAAAGGCGCAAAGAATATGAACTGAGTAAAAAGGAGGAAGTGTAATTTTTTAAGAGATTTTTTTAATGATAGAAAATATGTTCAAGATAATTTCACAATTTTTCGGAAATTAATACAGAGTATTTTTTATCTTAAAAAGATTTAGTACACATCAAAAAATCTATTTATTATGAAGCTTTTATGTTCACACTTATATTTATTGCATGCCTTGTATGTTTGAATAATGACTTTGCAAATAAACCTTAAAACGCATTGAAGAAACACATACAAACTTATTTAATTATTGAATGTTGGGTGGTACTGAGCAATTTTTCCTGATAAATTTTATTCGGCCAATATAAAATTGCGGTATCCATCAATGAAGTATGCAGCATAATTTTTAAAAACGTTGTTAAACAAATGTTAGTCTAACTGTAAAATTATTCTTTGGAACTTCATTTGATATTGCAGATCATCTTTCATTTAAACTTGTTCTTATACCCGAAATATACATTGGTTTTTATCTTTTAATTTTTAAAAACGTTACTCAATGTGTGCAAAGAAAATTACTGCCTTTGTTTTTTTTTCTGTCTTTATAATATTATCAACCCCTGTTTTTAGCCAGGTACGTAGTTTACCGAAGTATGAAATGGGCCTAAATATAGGAGCATATTTATACCAGGGAGATCTTACACCGCACCGTTTTGGTTCTACAGAAACCATTAAATATGGTATCGGTATTTCTGGTAGCAGAATTATAAGCCGGTCATTTTCCGCAAGGCTGCTTTTTAATATCGCCAGTTTAGAAGGGGCAGATTCAGTGTATACTTCTCCTGAATACAGAAAGCAACGTAATTTTTCTTTTACTACACCCGTAAAAGAATTAGCATTATTATTTCAATGGAATATACTTAGCAGTAATTATAATGAGAGAAGATTTGAACCCTATCTTTTTGCAGGTGCAGGTCTTAGTTTTTTAAAAATAAAAAGAGATTATAGCAGGCTTAACAGAGCTTATTTTGGCGAAGTATCAAACATTTATACTGGGCTTACTGTTGATACTGCTACTGCTCTTCCACGCACTATTGCTGTAATACCCGTTGGTGCAGGGCTTCGGTATAATGTTTCTCCAAGGCTTGCAGTAAATGCAGAGGCGTCTTACCGGTTAATGAATAACGATTACCTGGATGGATTTAGCCAGTCTGCAAGCCCAAAATATAAGGATCATTTTTCCAGCATATCAATAGGTATTGCATATAAATTTGGAAAAAATGAAAATTATGGCTGTCCAACTTCGGTAAACTAATTATGGTGTTAACAGGTTCGGATAGTCTGTAATGATACCATCTACACCCATTTTTTTAAAGGAAGCAATTGTAGTTTTATCATTCACCGTCCAGGGAATAATTTTAATATTTTTTTGGTGGCATGCATTTATTAAATTCATATTTACCAGTTGTTGATCGGGACTGTAAATGTTGGGCAAAAACCCCAGATCTTTTATTTGTTTTCTAAAACTGCTTTTGTTGCCAGCCTCACTTAATAATGCTGTTTGAATCAAAGGATATTTTTTGTGTAGGTACTGTAATGTTCGTAAATCAAAAGACTGAATAATGACTCTGCTTTCTACACCCTTTTTAATAACGATATTCATCAGCATATCTACAAATGTTGCAGGTGCCGGGTGAAAAACGTTATCCGTTTGGGGTAAAGTTTTCGTTTCAATATTGTAAAAAATTTTTTGTCGTTTTTGTTTTATTGTGTAATTTTCTACGCTATCTATTAAAGCAGACAACGAAGGTTTTTCTATCTTAATTTTTTGCTGTGTGGCAAAGCGTGGATGAGGCTTTAAACCTGCATCGTAGCGTTGCGTTTCCGCAAAAGTCATTTTATAAATATTGTAATTTTTCTCTTCCTCTGCCGTTACAAAAGTGCCATCGGGTTTGGTAGTTATTTCATGATTAAAAAATGGTTCGTGGCTTACAATGGCTACATTATCTTTTGTAAAAACAATATCCATCTCCAGCGTAGTTACTCCAAGGTCTATAGCTTTAAGCATAGCAGGTATGGTATTTTCCGGCAGTAGGGCACGGCAACCACGATGGCCCTGTACGTCAAAATTTTTGATAGTGTAACTGGTGTTCATTTTTGAAGTATGACAGGCTGTAAAAAAGAGCACGATTAAAAAAAATGCGATGGTTTTCATAAAACAAATATACTATTCACAATGAGTTACCCATTTTAAATAAAGATGAACTTACTTTGCGGTGGATATTTTGCAGGATTAAACAAACTGGAATAAAAGAGCAACTATTTAATAATGGCGAATAAATTTTTAACAGCAGAGTGGAACAACCTTATAATGGCAAATTATATTATTGATCCAGTCATATTATTACCCTATTTACCACCCAAAACAGAACTGGATTTTTACCATGGCGAGTGCTATGTAAGCCTCATTGGCTTTATGTTTGAGCAAACAAAAATGCTTGGTATGCGCATCCCTTTTCATATAAATTTTGAAGAAGTAAATCTTCGCTTTATGTACGGGTAAAAGATGGGGATAAATGGAAACGTGGTGCCGTTTTTATTAAAGAAATTGTACCAAAATTTGCAATAACAATGGTGGCAAATACTTTGTACAGAGAAAAGTATGTTACCCTGCCCATGAAACATCATTTTACAGAAACTGTAGATGAGATACACTTAGGTTACCATTGGAAATATAAAGGCAATTGGAATAAACTGGAAGCAGTTACTGAGCTTAAAAACTCACCCATGATTGCCGGCAGCAAAGAAGAATTTATTGCAGAGCATTATTGGGGTTATTCAAAATACAATGCACTTACTACTTTTGAGTATGCAGTACAACACCCAAGCTGGTGTGTGCATACAGTAAAAAGGTATACCATAGAATGTAATTTTAAAAAACTATATGGCAGCGAATTTGCATTTTTAGATAATGTAAAACCTGATACTGTTTTTATGGCGCAAGGTTCGCCCATTTCAATTTTGCACAAGAAAAATTTGTAGATTTTAATCCGTTTTTTTTGCAAGACTTTTTTTTGCCCTGCTCTTAAATGCGGCAAATTTGTAAGGCATCTGCTCTACAATAACTAAATATAACTAAAGTAAATACCTACCCATTCTACAATTTTACGGCATTGCGTTTTTGAATATTTTTTTAATAATGCTTCTTTAAAATTCATTGTTTATTTATTACATCATATAGAGATATTATTTTCATAAATTTTGCTGAGCCTGCTGAAAAATATCTGCCAGAAAATGACAATATTTTTTTCTCTCCTGCTTTCAAATCAAAATAATTATCAGAAATATTTTCGTTTCCTTTTCCAATATTTATGTAAATATATTTTGCATCTTTATTACTTTCAATACTAAACATATTATTGCCAGCTGGTAAAATAGTAAACGCTGGTTTTTTTAACTGTAAATTTTTTGGATAAACACTATCCTTCAATGGTTTTATATCATCCCTGTAAGCTTCTCTTACTCCGTACCATGCTGCCTTTGGAGCTCTGCTAAAATCAGCAATGCTCCAGCTTGTAACCGGCCAGCAATCATTTAACTGCCACAATAACGTGCCCATATTTTGCTGTTTGCTGCGGTGAACAGCAATGCTGTTTTTTAAAATGTAATATTGCATGCACTGGGTAAGATAAGTATATTCTTCTAGCGATAATTTGCTGCGTTTACTGCTATCAATAAAATATTTATCCAGGTAAGCGTTCAGTTTTTTAAAACCATCATTAGCTTTTTGGTGCCATTGCAC
The DNA here is from genome assembly GCA_025350645.1 of Ferruginibacter sp. GTDB lineage: Bacteria > Bacteroidota > Bacteroidia > Chitinophagales > Chitinophagaceae > Ferruginibacter. The sequence goes on along the minus strand of JANXXM010000012.1, from coordinate 4,340 downwards.
AGCGTTAGAATTATACCTTAAATCGGCTGAAGCTGTATACGTTTTTACTGTTTCAAAATTAGGCATTGCCTGCATACCGTATTCACTTATAAAGCGCCCCGTATGCGTTTCAAAAGTTTCCCACGGCTCTACGCCCCACCACAAACCCCAGTAATGACTGTCGCCTTCGGTAAAACTTTTTGTATTGCCCCAGCCATATTTTGGCGAAGAAGAAATATATGGCCGCCTGCCATCAAATTCATTTACCCATGCTTTTAAACTGTCTTCAAACAATGTTTTATAATCTTGCCAAACTTTTACAGAGTCTGCACCGTGGAGGTTATAGTTTTTTTGCCAGCCCCAGTTATGCCATGCTTCATCTATTTCATTATTGCCACACCACAATACAATGCATGGGTGTTTTTTTAACCGTTCTATCTGGTAAATAACTTCCTCTTTTACGTTTTGTAAATAAGCAGTATCGGCGGGGTACATGCCACCGGCAAACATAAAATCTTGCCATATCATTATTTGCAGACTATCGCAGAGGTCATAAAAATAATCATCTTCATATATGCCGCCGCCCCATACCCGAAGCATGTTCATGTTTGCATTTTTTGCCCTTATCAATAAAGTTAAATAATCTGTTTTTTTTACAGCGGGCAGGAAAATATTTGCTGGAATCCAATTAGCTCCTTTTGCATAAATGGACTTACCATTTTTTTCAAAATAAAATGATGTGCCAAAGGAATCTTTTTGTTGAATGAGATTAGCCATTACTGGTAAAAAAGATTTTCTATTAATAGTTTTTCTTGCATTAAAAATTTTTAGATCAGCATTTTTCCAAATGCCACAACCAATAAATACCGGCCCCCAATCCCACCCAAACTGAAATTGTGCTTTGCGGGCATACACTCTATTATTATCTGGTAAAACGAGTGGGAGGGCAGCTTTGGCTATACTGTCCGTTATTTTTTTCGCTGAGTGAAAATATATTTTTAATTCGTTGCTTCCTTTTTTAAGATAAGGCTTAACGTCTACATTAAAACCACGAAACATGTTGTTTGCCTTTAAAATAATTTGGCCATTTAACGAAACATCTGCGTAAGTATCCAGCCCTTCAAATGTAAGTTCTGCACCGTAACTGAGCAATTGCTTTTCAGTAATACTAAAATTTGTTTTATACAACCAGTCGCAGGTATCAATCCACAGTAATTTTTTTTCATTATCTCCGTAAAATGGATCTGGTATAAGTTTGCTGGCCAATAAATCTGTATGCACTGTACCCGGTACAGTTGCTTTATACCAATGTATTTTATGTGCGTTTGTAAATTGCCAGTTTTTGGTAAGATCAATAGTTGCAGTCTGCGCAAATAAATTTGTACAGAAAAAGGAGAGCAATACAATTTTAAAAAATGAACTCATTTGTATAAAAATATTAATGCTATTGTTGTGTAAGTATTTCAATCATTTTTTCTATTTCTTTTTCATCAATACCCACCTGCTGTAAATTTTCATTCATATTGGTATTTAAAACTGTCATATTATTCTCAATCATTTTTTTTGCAGAGCTATGAAACTCAACAGCACCAGTACTTTCAGCTATTTCTTTTATGTTCGTTGATCTTACGCCACTACCGGGCATAATGATAATTCTTTCGGCGGCTTGTGCTATTAATTTTTGCAGGTTTTCTTTTCCTTCCATTGCTGTTGGGTAAAAACCGGAAGTGAGAATTCTTTCAAAGCCACAGTCAATTATATCTTCTAAAGCTTTCTCACTATTAGTAATTCTATCAAAAGCCCGGTGAAAAGTTGTACTCATTGGGTACGCCAATTGTACCAATGTTTTGCAACGCATTTTATCTATTGTAGCATCTTCTTTTAATAAACCAAATACAACGCCATCACAACCCAAATTTTTACAAACCTGAATATCGCTTTTCATTATTTCAAATTCTTTATCGTTATATAAAAAATCTCCGCCTCTTGGGCGTATAATGGGGAATACATCTATTTGCAACACCTGCTTTGCCAGTTTTATAAAACCATAAGATGGAGTGGTACCGCCTTCTCCGGGATTATCACACAGTTCTATTCTCCTTGCACCAGCAGCCTGCGCAGCAATGCAACTTTCAATATTGAAACCAATTATTTCCAGAATAAATTTCATGATTAAATATTTATTACCAATTGTAAAAAAACAATTTTAAAGCGGATATTAAGCATTTATAACAAATATTTTGTAGCTATTATTTCATTTTGCTTTGCCGTTTTTATACTATATACAAACCCTTTTTGTATGGCATAACCACCATGTTCTCCTTTTTTGTTCATCGCTAAAAAACCTACCTGTATTGTTTTCGCTTTGGCTTTATCCCGGTTTACGATTCGCTCAACGGCTTTTCTGCAGGCATTTTCCGGCGTATAACCCTGTCGCATAAATTCTACTACCAGGTGCGTACCACAAATGCGAATTACTTCTTCGCCTACACCGCTGCTTGTGGCACAGCCTACTTCATTATCTACAAACAATCCTGCACCAATTGCAGACGAATCGCCCACACGGCCATGTATTTTAAATGCCATGCCGCTGGTAGTTACACCGCCACTCATATTTCCTTTTTTATCTATTGCTAAAATGCCCATAGTATCATGGTTTGGGGTACCATCTTTAAAAAATGCTGGCGCAAATGGCCCACCAAATTTTTGTTTCTTTTCAATATTTATTTCTGGTCTATATTCACTGCTTTGCAGCCAATCTTTGTATGCTTTTTCTGCTTCTTCGGATAATACTTCCGGCTCTTTTATAAAGCCATTTTCCACTGCAAATTGTTGCGCACCATTGCCTACTAAAATAACATGTGGTGTAAGCTCCATTACTTTTCTGGCTACCGATATAGGATGTTTTATGCGTTCCAAACCAGCTACAGCACCACAGTTGGCATGTTCATCCATTATACAGGCATCCAGCGTTACAATACCATCTCTATCCGGGTAGCCACCCAAACCTACACAACAATTTATTTCATTTTCAATAGATATAGCTCCAGCTTCTACTGCATCTAATGCTTTGCCACCCTGCTCCAGTATTTTCCATACAGCAGCGTTTACTGCCATGCCAGCATCCCATGTAGAAATAACCACAGGCTTTTGTGCAAGTACTAACGTATTTATTTTTTTGCTTGTAAGTGCCGCAAAGCCGAGAGATGACAGGCGAAGAAATTTTTTTCTGTTCATGGGATAAAGTTAATGGAGTGTAAGTATTAAAAGAAATGAAGGGTTGATAAAAAGTAGGGAAAAAGATATGGCTAAAAGAAGGCAAAAAGAGAAAAAGATTTGGCTAAAGAACGAAAAATATAAGAAGGCAAAAAGAGGTTTGCTAACAAACGTTATCAATTAATGATAAACAAATGATCTAAGTTCCTGTTTGGTGGTAGGGGGCTATAAAAAGGAATACATTTTGTACATTGCAACTTCATTATAATAGCTTTTGCAAAAAACGCATTACGCTATTAAACTATTTAGCAGATAAAAAGATATGAGTAAACAGCAAACAGCAGAGGGTAAAAAGAAATCCTCTCATACAGAGGTATTAAAAGGCAGGCTGGAAATAAGCCGCAGCGGTATGGGTTTTGTAATTGTAGAGGGCAGGGATAAAGATATTATTATAAAACCAAATGACTTTGGCAGGGCTTTTCATGGAGATATGGTAAAAGTGCAGGTGCTTAACCCGCAGGATAGAAGCCGCCGCCCCGAAGGAAGAATAACGGCTGTAACTGAGCGCAAACAAACTGAATTTATTGGCAATATTTCTATAAATAACAAGGCAGCTTTTTTTATAGCGGGGGGCAATATTGCCATGCCCGATTTTCATATACAACATGAAAAAATAAAAGGTGCAAAAGATGGCGATAGGGTAGTAGCGAAATTTTTGGGCTGGGAAAAAAATGATAAAAAACCCGAAGGAGAAATTATAACCGTACTGCAGGCAGATGATGAGGCCGATATGGCTATGAAAGAAATTTTAGTGCAGGCAGGTTTTCCGCTTACGTTTGATGCTGCTGTTATGAAGGCTGCTGAAACACTTTCCCCAAAAATAACCAGAGAAGAACTTACAAAAAGAAAAGACTGCAGAGATATTCTTACGTTTACGATTGACCCTAATGATGCCAAAGATTTTGATGATGCAATATCTATAAGAAACCTAGATAATGGTAATTACGAAATTGGTGTGCACATTGCAGATGTAAGCCATTTTGTAAAACCGAATGATATTCTTGATAAGGCTGCATACGAGCGTGCTACAAGCGTATACCTGCCAGACAGGGTGAACCCGATGCTTCCGGAAAAAATTTCTAATG
>JANXXM010000011.1 GCA_025350645.1 Ferruginibacter sp. | reverse complement strand
ATGAAAAATAAATATTACGCTGACTACGCAACTTTTGAGCAAGCTGTTGAAACCTTTTTCACACAATTTGAAAGTAGAATAGAAGATTTAAAATCTTTGTTGAATTTTAAATTCGGAATTATTAAAGCAAATTAGTATAATACTTTTTTGCAGCAGCAAAAAGAGCAGCTATGGTCATCATCGTCTCCGCCCTGGCGGGGCTCACTTGTACCGAATATTTTTATTCAACTTATTTATTCAACTTGATATTTATTTAATTAACTCAAACAGCTTCTTAAATAACAAAAGGGCGACAAATAAATTTTCTGTCGCTCTTAAACACAAGCAGCCACTCAGTTTTAACGTTAAAGAAAAATAACGATTGCTAAAATTTCGGTATTTTATCATTATTAAACTACTATTTTATTTTCATTGCTTAGCTTTATTGCAAGAAAACATACATGCAAAAACTCGGTAATTACATTACAGGAAAAATAATTGAAGGAGATGGTAAAGGGCAAGAATTATACAATGCAGTAAATGGAAATACTATAGCAAATGCCACTTCGGAAGGATTAGATTTTGAAGCCGTTTTAAAATATGCAAGAGAAACAGGTAACCCTGCTTTGCGTAAAATGACTTTTCAAGAAAGAGGCAGAATGTTGAGAGCATTGGCAATACATTTATTAAAACACAAAGAAACTTTTTATGCTATTAGTTACCAAAGTGGTGCTACAAGAATAGATAGTTGGATTGATATTGAAGGCGGCATTGGAAATTTATTTAGCAATGCAACGCTACGGAGAAAACTGCCAGATGAAAGTTTTTGTATGGATGGCGACCCTATAAATTTGAGCAAAGAAAATACTTTTATGGGTCACCATATATTGATACCAAAAGAAGGAGTAGCAGTACATATAAATGCATATAATTTTCCTGTATGGGGAATGCTGGAAAAAATTGCCTGTAATTTACTCGCAGGAATGCCGGCCGTTGTAAAGCCCGCCACTGTTACATCTTATTTAACTGAAGCTGTTGTAAAAGAAATAATAGCATCTGGTATTTTACCCGAAGGTGCATTACAACTCATTTGCGGCAGCGCAGGCAATTTGCTGGATTATGTAACGAGCCAGGATGTGGTAACGTTTACAGGATCTGCAGTTACTGGTTTAAAATTAAAATCTCATCCAACTATTTTAAAAGAAAGCGTACCATTTAACATGGAGGCAGATTCTTTAAACTGTATTGTACTCGGTAGCGATGTAGAACCTGGTATGCCTGAGTGGGATATTTTTATAAAAGAAATAAAAAAAGAAATGACGGTAAAAGCCGGGCAGAAATGTACTGGCATCCGCAGAATATTTGTACCGCAAAATAAAATGGAAGATGTACAAAAAGCCATTGCCAAAGCTTTGGAAAAAACAGCCATTGGAAATCCATTAAACGAGAAAGTAAGAATGGGTGCCCTTGCCGGGCAAGACCAAAGAAATGATGTGCGCAACCAGGTGCAAAAAATACTGGCTTCTTCACAAATAATTTATGGCTCGCTGGATAGTGTGGCAGTAATTGATGCTGATGAAAAAACCGGTGCATTTTTAAGCCCTATTTTATTATTGAATACTACCCCATTTACCAGCGAAGAACCACATAATATTGAAGCTTTTGGTCCGGTAAGTACCATAATGCCTTACAATAATATTTATGATGCCATTGCATTAAGCAAAAAAGGAAAAGGAAGTTTGTGCTCCAGTATTGTAACGGCAGATGCAAAAATTGCAAAACAATATGTAATAGGCGCCGCCACACACCATGGAAGAATTTTAGTATTAAATGCAGCTTGTGCAAAAGAAAGTACTGGGCATGGTTCACCATTGCCCTCATTGGTTCATGGTGGTCCTGGCCGTGCAGGTGGTGGAGAAGAAATGGGTGGAATGCGGGGTGTTAAACATTACCTGCAACACACCGCAATACAAGGTTCGCCAGATATGTTGACGGCAATAAGTAATATTTACCAGCCACATGCAACCGGTATTATTGAAGACAAACATCCATTTAAAAAATATTTTGAAGAGCTAAAAATTGGCGACCAGCTCATTAGTAAAAAAAGATTGATAACGGCAGAAGATATTGACGCATTTGCAACACTAAGCGGAGATCATTTTTACGCCCACAAAAGAGAAACAGATTTTACCGGAACAATGTTTACTGAACAGGTAGCGCATGGTTATTTTATTACCAGTGCTGCAGCAGGATTGTTTGTAGATAGTTTTGAAAAAAACCCGGTGCTGCTAAATTATGGTATTGATGAAATGCGTTTTGTAAAACCCGTTTATGCAGGCAACTCCATTTACATTCGTTTTACCTGTAAAGAAAAAACAGCGCAGGAATTAAAAGAAGTAAACCCTGATGTAGCTTTTGTGCAAGGACAGGATATACCAAAAGGAATTGTGAAATGGTATGTGGAAATTTTTGATGATGCAGATGAAGCGGTGGGTGTGGGAACGATATTGACGATGGTAGAGATACAGAAAGAATTAAGGTAAAAAATTTTCTATTAAAAAATATAAAAATGACAGAAACCAACCAAGGGCAAGTAACGTCCGAAACACACGCAGGCGTAACAACCATAGAATTTAGCCACCCACAAAGTAATTCTATGCCGGGCAAACAATTAGAAAAATTGGCGCACGAAATACATTTTGCAGGTACGCACGCAGAAACTAAAGTGATTGTTTTAAAAAGTGCAGGAGATAAAGCTTTTTGCTCTGGCGCATCGTTTGACGAATTACTGCAAATAAGCAACGAAGCTGAAGGAGAAAAGTTTTTTAGCGGGTTTGCAAATGTTATAAACAACATGCGCCGCTGCCCTAAATTTATAATTGTAAGAGTGCAGGGAAAATGCGTGGGAGGCGGCATTGGTATTGCTGCTGCTGCGGATTATGCTATTGCAGTAACGGCTGCAGAAATAAAACTAAGCGAGCTTGCTTTTGGTATTGGGCCATTTGTTGTAGGGCCTGCGGTGGAAAGAAAAATAGGAACTGCTGCATTTAATGCACTAGCAATTGATGCATCTATGTGGCGGAATAGCGACTGGGCAAAGAAAAAAGGATTGTTTGCAGAAGTACACGAAACGGTGGAGAACATGGATGAATCTATAAAAAGACTTTCAAATACGCTTGCACACAGCAACCCTGCTGCTATGGCCGAAATGAAAAAAATGTTTTGGAAAGGCACAGAAAACTGGGATACGCTGCTGCACGAAAGAGCCTTGATAAGCGGTAAACTTATACTAAGCAGTTTTTCTAAAGAAGCTTTGCAAAAATTCAAAGCAAAATAAGGCCAGCCTTTATTTATATTTAATATTTAGGCTGATAATATTTGCATTCATCTGATTATTTTTTGCGTAATGACCGTAACGTATCTCCAGGCTATTGAAATGTTTTAAACCAAAAACCCCTTTTAGCGGATTAAATTTAAACCCCGCACCTAAAAAATTACTGTTAAATGCAGACAGGTCATAATTACTGCTGTGATATACATTAGTAGCAGACTGTGTTTGATATTTACCAAAATATTTTATGGCTGTTTGTGTATAAAATCTGTAAAAAGGACTCACGGAAAAGAAAGGGGTAATTTTTACCGGCATTTCTATATTTGCTGTATGTGCTGTAAGCCCCCAGTTATCGGTGTAAAAACGATAGTATGCTTTTAGAATAATATTATCTCCTAAAAAATAATTTGCTCTTACTGCCAGAGGAAGTTTAGAACGGGTGTTTGGCAGGTTTTCCTGGTGCACACTCCCATCTTTAAAATATACCCGGTGAAAAGGGAGGCTTAAATATCCCTGCTGCTGAATAAAATCTGCAAAAAAAGCTACTTGCAGGTTTTGGTTTATAATCTGAGAATAACTTAAAGAAGCTGCATAGGTATTCCTTGCTGTGGTGGGATAATTATTTTCTCTCCCACTGGTTACTGGCCTAAGTTCTACAGGCAATACTAAACTTACTTTATCAAGATAAACCTGCACTTTTGCCGTAAACTCCCCGTTTTTATCATTGGTTTTTTTAGCTACAGTAATATTGCCGCCAAAAGATTTATAATCAAATTCTGAAGATGCAGATAAGCCCGCACCAATGGTAGTTCCTTTAGTTTCATTTTCTACACTGTAAGAAATATCTGGGTAAATTCTAGTATCCGCATGTGATGCGGAGGAATTTGCTTTGAGGTCAATAAGATCTGATGATGCAGAAGTGTAATGATCTATACCCAGTGCAGCATCCAGTATATGCCTGCGGTTTTTTTTATCGTACCGTATAAATTTAACGTCAATAATATTAGATATATCATTCAATTTTTCAGAACCAATACCACCAGTTACCGCAGCATTATTACCCGTTTGATTATAGTAACTGGAAACAAGGTTTACTTCGTCCAGTGTAAGTTTTTTGCTTTTGTAACCAGAAGAATCCGATGCTGATTGTGCATGCAATTGTATAAGCGATAATATACCGAGAGCAGATAAAAATATTCTTTTCATGAAAATAGATTGTTATATTTTAAATTAATTACACCCGCAGCCGCCCCCGCTCTTACCTGCATTTGCACCGGATGCACCTTCCCGGTATGATTGAAAACTCAGTTCTGTTTTTTCCACTTTTCTGTTGCCAAGGGTCATTTCTGCATCATTAAGTTTTGCTTTTTGATAAGCTTTTACTGTAGTACAAGAACTGGCGCTGAGGGTTGTAATAACAAATATGCAACAGGCGCACATTAATTTTAAAATCCTTGTTTTTTTCATGACAGATTTATTTTATTGGAAGTAAATATTTTATTATTGTCGTCTATAATAATACAATGTAATGCAGGCAACTGATTTATCATATATAAGCCGGCTTCTATTCCCATAACCGCAATAGGTGTTGCCATAGCGTCTGCTAATTCTGCATTATTACTTATTACTGTTACACTTTTAATGCCCTGTACGGGCAGCCCAGTTCTGGGGTTAATGGTATGAGAATATTTTTTGCCATTTATCATCGCATACTTTTCGTAGGTGCCGGATGTAGCAATGGCCATATCAGAAATATTGAGATAAGAAAAAGCGCTTGCAGGAAGATTAGGATCTGCAATGCCAATAGTCCAGGGTTTATCATTGGCCTGCAAGCCCCAGGTAGTAAGGTCTCCCGATGCATTTATAATTCCTCCCTTTATATTATTTTCTATCATAAGTTTTTTTGCCATTTCTGCAGCATATCCTTTTCCTATACCACCAAAACCTATGCGCATACCTTTTTCTTTTAAATAAATGCTGGTATTTTTTTTATCTAGAATTATATTTTTATAATTAATCAGATGCACCATTTTTAACGCAACTGAAGCAGAAGGAAGCTCCGTTATTGTTTTATCAAAATTCCATAAACTTTTATCTAAACTTCCATAAGTAATATCAAATGCACCTTGTGTAATATTTGATATGCCAGCACATCTTTCAATAATGCTGTACATTTCTTTACAAACCAGTACAGGTTTTATGCCTGCATTTTTATTTATGAGGGCAGTTTCACTTTCGTTGCTATAGGTTGTAAAAAGAGCTTCAATTCTTCTTATTTCTGCTACTGCAATATCCATTTGTTTTTGTGCCAGTGTATTATCCTTTGCCACTAGGGTAATGGTAAAGTTATTACCCATCAATTTTACTGATCGTGAATATTCCGCAGCCACCATTATTTTATTCTTTTAAAACCATTGTATACCTCTTCTATTTCGGATGTAAATTTTTCTACAGATTCATCGGGCTTGCCATTCCAGGTTTTTAAAACTTTACCATCTGCGTTTATTAGTACGGTAAGAGGAAAAGTTCCCTGCGGATTATATTTTTCTGCCAGTGCATTATTCTGTTTAATAATTTCGGCAGCAGGTTTATTTTTTTTCTTTCTAGGAAAATCTGCATTTACCAGCACCAGATCTGCATCAGCCATTTTTTTAAATATTGCCGTTTCAAAAAAATCTTTACGCAAATTCATACAGGGAATACACCAGTCAGACCCTGAAAAATTGAGAAAAATAAGCTGATGATTTTCTTTTGCCGTTTTTTGCGCAGCCACAAAATCATTGCCCCAGGTAATAGAAAAAGCGAAACTGTATATTAAGAAAGATGTTATTAGTGTTTTCATGCATTGAGTTTACTATGGCAAAGTACCCATACATAAATTACAAAACCATTATAGTAAACGTAAATCAATGTTAATACTGGCTTCGGTTAAACGCTGGTTAAACACAGTATTTTATAAAAAAATGCATAAATGAAAAATATTTTATCTTAGCTGTTTACAAGGAAATGCTCCTCCTATTTGTAATAATATATAAATGCTGACAGCGCCTGGTAATAAATGTGTTTTATTTTTATCAGGCTAAAATGTTTCCAATAAATAAAAGTTATTTTAAAAAAAGAATAAAGTTACTCATCTTTCTTCTCAGCAAATGGGCTGCTATTATTATTTTAACAGGATTACTGGCAGGGCTTTCTTCTGCTCTTTTTTTATGGCTGTTAACCGTAGTCTCTGCTTACAGGGAAACTCATTTTTGGATCATTGTATTTTTGCCTCTGGCTGGTATGGGCATTGGTTTGTTATATTGGTACAAGGGTGCAGGTGTAGAAGAAGGAAATAATCTTCTCATACAAACCATAAACCAACCGGAAAAAATTATCCCTTTTAAAATGGCGCCATTGGTTTTTGCAGGTACAATAATTACGCATCTTTTTGGGGGTTCCGCAGGCAGAGAAGGTGCTGCTTTACAAATGTCCGCTTCAATGTCAGATCAGTTATCTGGCATATTTAAACTTACTGCAGAAGATAGAAAGATACTGATAACTGCTGCTGTGGCGGCAGGGTTTGGGGCAGTATTTGGTACGCCGCTGGCGGGAGTTGTATTTGCCATAGAATTTTCTTTAAAAGGAAAAATAAATTACAGGGCTTTTGTGCCGGCAATTGCAGCCGCTTTTTTGGCAGATTGGGTAACAAGGTTTTGTGGTATTTCGCATACGTATTATTACATTGGGGCGTTGCCTGCGCTACATTTTTTAAGTGTGTTTTATAGCATTATTGCCGGGCTTGCTTTCGGAATAACCTCATGGTTATTTGTAAAACTATTACACCATAGTACTACTTTTTTTAAAACCAGTTTTACTTTTAGTCCCCTGCAGGCCTTTGCGGGCGGCTGTTTGGTAATAATAGCTGTTTTTGTAGCAGGTTCTACTACTTACATCGGGCTGGGCATAGCTACTATCCTTCAATCCTTTCAAATGCAAATGCCGTGGTACTACTTTTTGCTAAAAATACTTTTTACTGTTATAACACTGGGTGCAGGTTTTAAAGGCGGGGAAGCCACACCATTATTTTTTATTGGGGCATTGGCAGGCAACGCACTTTCTTATTTTTTACCTTTGCCTGTAGCATTATTGGCGGGTATGGGTTTTGTAAGTGTATTTGCAGGTGCTACCCGTACACCTATAGCCTGCATTATTATGGCAATGGAAATGTTTGGCAGTAATTGTGGTTTTTATGTAGCTATCGCTTGTGTTGCTGCTCGCCTCATTTGTGGAAGACAAACTATTTATAAAAGCTAAATATTAAAACGAAAGCTAAATATTATTTTATAAATCTGTAGTGTTTTCTATTTATTTACTAAAGTGATTACAAAATTTATATGCCAAAGAGACTATATTTTATGGTCTTTAATTTTAAAAATGAATGGCATATTTAATTTTTTTCACAACTTATGCATTAACACTGCAAGCTTAAACTTATAGTGTAATTTTATCAGAATAATTTCAAACTAACATGAGGCATACTTTTTTTACACATATTATTATCAGCATCTTTTTAATATTATTTTTTAGCAGCCACAGCATGGCGCAAAAAAGTGTACCCATTAAAATTGGCAGTAAAAAAATATATGCCGGTATAGAAGTAGGCTCAAAGGGTGTAAAAATGAGTATTATACAAATGGGGAAGAATGCGGCTTCCACAGGTCTGTTCAGCACATTGCAGGATACTTCTGTAAATACAGATTTTATTTCTTTTACCCCACAAACATTTGCTGCTACAGTAAATGGAATGAGCGGGCTGTACAATGCTGCACAAGCAAAATATGGTATAAGTAATGATCGTATATATACTGTAATAAGCAGTGGTGTAAAGGGCCAGGCAGAAAAAGAAAATAAAACAGCATGGGTTAAAAGCCTTGCAGATTCCTTTAGAGTTAAAGTACACGAACCTTCAAAAGAAGTAGCAGTTATAGATGTTTTGCAGGAAGCAAGATTATCACACCTGGGCATTGTACCGGAAGAAAGACGATACAATACTTTTTTAATAGATATAGGCAGTGGCAATACTAAAGGAGGCTATTTTAAAAATGGAAATACAAAAGAATTAAAATTGTTTCAGCTTACATGGGGTACAAAAACAACAGCTAATGCCACAGACAAAAGAAGCCTGGACGATAATAGTATTGCAAACTACCGCAAGCAACTAATGAGGGTAATGGCAGGAGAGCCCGACAAAGAAATCGTATATGCTGTAAATGAAAGCGGGGCATACAACATGAATGATAATTTTGCCTTTAGTGGTGGCATAGCCTGGTCTGTAGCCACACTCCTATACCCTGAACTTATGGACAACCCGGTGGTGCCGTTAAGTTTTAACGACCTGGTATTGTTTAATGAAAAGCTATATACTAATTACACGGCACTGTCGGCAGATGCAATTACTACAAGGCTTACAGATAAAACCCTTGATAAAAATCTAATAGCAAAAGAAGTAAACAAAGTGCATAAAGTATTTGACCAAAAATCGTTAATGGCTGGTACCGCATTACTGCTTAACATTGTGCGCCAGTTTGAAGGCACACAGGAAAAAAAACAGTTTTTTCTGGTAAAAAACGGTCAGGTGGGATGGATATCTGCCTATGTAAACCAAAGCGTACAAAAATAAAATAATTGCCCGGGCGGGGAGAAAAATAATTAAAAAACTGCATCTTTACCCCAGAATATCTTTTCAAAAAATCGTACGATCTTTGCTGCTGTAAACACAATATGAAGGAGAATAAATACGATACTTTATTAAGAATATCTTTAGTGGTACTGGTAGTATCGCTACTGGCACTTTTCATTAGCAGCTATAACTTTTACTTTAAAAATAAAAAGCTGCAACAACAAGCTGTAATAAACAGCGGTTCCTTTTATAATAATGGTATAGAAACTTTGAGAGATTCTTTGCAGCGGCTGTATGCAGCCACTGTACAAAACATGGACGAAAACTTTAAAACATCGTGGGGTAGTGCAGATACGCTAGCAGAAGGACTGGATATTAAACTTGCAGAATTTAATAAACTACGCAATGATATTTCTATTATTTTAAAAGATAAAAGTACTGGTGCAAACCTGGGAACTGCTATGCTTAAAATACAGGAACTGCAAATAAAAGTAAATGCCCTGCGCAATAAAAATACCGATGTAGAAACAGAAAATAAACGGCTACAGGCATTGCTGCTGCAGCTTATGGAAAAAGAAAAAAACGGAAACCAGATAAATTATAGTACAGATGAAAAAATAAAAACAGCAGTGCGATTTGCTGAAACAAAAAAGTCCGGTATAATTATCGCAAGTGAAATTCGCTTTTTTGCTGTAACGATAAACAATAATAAAGAAACAGAAACCAGTGATGCTGCTGATGCAGAAAAAATAATAGGATCCTTTTCTGTAAAAAATGCTATAGCAAAAAGTAATACAGAACTTATGGTAGTGGTATTACAACCGGATGGAAAACTAGTAAAAAACTCTGTATGGGAATCCGGTGTGTTCGAAACAAAAGAAGGTAAAAAAGTTTACTCCAGAAAAATAATGTTTGACCCTACGACAAACGAAAAACAATTTAATTTCACTCTTAATCCGGATAAGTTTATTAAAGGGGAATACAGTATGCAGATATGGTGCAATGGCAATATGATAGGAAAGGTAAGCAGGGTGCTATCATAAAAAAGCAGGCTTTACAGCCTGCTGTCTATCTGCTTACAAATTCTCTCAAAAATATCTTCTACATCACCCTCGCCACTTACCATTACCACTTTACCAAATTTGCGGTAATGATCTGCCACGGATTCAGTTTCTGTTTTATACACTTTTATTCGCTGTGCTATTATTGCTGGTTTACTATCATCAGGGCGATTGCTGGTAGCACCACGTTTTACAAGCCTGCCGGTTATTTCTTCTTCGCTTACCTCCAAGGCTATAAACAAATTAATGGTTTCTTTTTTTAAATTCATTAGCTTATCCAGTGCCTCTGCCTGCGCTTCGGTACGGGGAAAACCATCAAACAAAAAACCTTTTGCCTGCGGATTTTTATCCAGACAGGAGCTTATCATACCTATAACTACTTCATCTGGCACCAACTGCCCTTTGGCCATTATTTTTTTAGCCTCCATACCCAATGCTGTTTCCTGAGCTATTTCTGTGCGCAGCAAATCTCCTGTACTCAAGTGTATGGTTTGGTATTTTGCAATTATTTTTTCGCTTTGGGTTCCTTTACCACTGCCTGGCGGGCCAAAGAGTATCAAATTAAACATAAGCCTATTTAACTTTTTTGGTTTCGGGTAAAGATAGTTTCTTGAGGGGAAATTTAAAAATGAAATTACAGCCTGTGCTGCATGCTGCTTAAAACGGCAATTGGCTGAAACCTTTATTACTAACGGATGTTAGCTTATCGGATAAAAATAAAAAAGCTTGTTATAAAATATTACAGACTGTAATGAGCATTTATAATTATGCCTTCTTCCTGTAAAAACAAGCCACATTTTATTTGCAAATTTTACTTTATAAAATGTTACTTTATAAAAAGATTGCTGTACATATCATTTCTATTTGCTACCACTATTTATTTTATAAGGGCTTTTAAAGCATATTACAACCCCAACACTTCTTTTAATTTTATATAACCGGTTTTACTCAATGGCAGCTTTGTGCCGGTTGTAAGCAGTATAAGATAACTGTCTTTTTCGTGAAGGTCTATACGGGTAATGAGTTGTGTATTTATAATGTAGGAGCGGTGTATCCTTACAAAATCCTGCCTGGGCAAACTATCTTCGTAATACTGCATGGTTTTCTTTTTTAAAAATGCAGCTTCTGCGGTATGTATTTTTACATAATCATCTGCGGCTTCCACATACTGTATTTGCGCAAAGGGAATAATTTTTATTTTACCATTTTCTTTTACCACAATACGGTTGCTTTGTGTAGCATTTTGCAGCGCAGTTTCTGTAAGGGGCGGGATAGTATTATTTTGCCGCTGCATCATTTTTTGCATGGCTTTATCAAACCGGTCTTTGCTAACCGGCTTTAATAAATAATCTGCCGCATGTGCATCAAACGCTTTTATAGCATATTCTTCAAAAGCGGTGGTAAATATTACCGCAGGCGGATCGTCTACTAGTTCCAACATTTCAAAACCGGTAATTTTCGGCATTTGTATATCAAGAAAAATAAGATCTGGTTTATGTAATTGTATTGCTTTTAATCCTTCAAAACCATCGCCGCACTCTGCTGCTATGGTAATATCAGGATAGGTTTGAAGATATTCTCTTACCATCATTCTTGCCAGTGGTTCGTCATCTATAATTATTACGATCATGCGGTTTGTGGTATTGTTATTTCTGTAATAAATTGTGTAGTATCTTTTTTTATTTGCAGGAGATCATGCCTGCCAAATAATAAAAACAGTCTTCTTTTTGTAGAGGTTAATCCAAAGCCGGTACCAGTTACAGGTATAGCTGTTGTTTCATCAAAAGGGTTTTGTACACTCAATTGTAAGTTTCCTTTAATTATTTTTGCGTTTATAAAAATGGTTACCTCTTCCAGTGTATCGTATAGGCCGAATTTAATAGCGTTTTCCACCAGCGGCTGTAAAATAAGTGCGGGCAATATCATCTGCAATGCAGGCTCATCATAGGTTATTTCTGTTTGCAGCCTATGGCCAAAGCGTACTTTTTCAATATCAAGATATAATTGCACATACTGCAGTTCTTCATCAAAACTTATCCATTGCTGTTCTTCTTTTTTTAATGTGCCACGCAAAAAATCTGCAAGTTGCTGTATCATGTGCCTTGCTTTTTCTGGCTGGCTGCCGGTAAGTGCGCTAATAGAATTTAAACTGTTAAACAAAAAATGAGGTTGCAATTGCTGCCGTAGTTTATTGAGCTCGGCGTCTTTTGCCAGCCTTTCTATATCATCTTTTCTAAATGCATTTTCCTGCTGCTCCTGTTGTGTATACCAAAGCAGGCTTAGCATGGTAATACAGCCCATCATTAAAAAAGCAAAAGCATACCTTATACCACTGCTTTGTGTTAGCGAAAGCAAATAGGCTGCATCGTTTTTATAAAATGATTTTAAAATAAGTTTTACAATAAACAACCATAGTGCGCTTAGCGTGAGGCTGATGAGGAGCGCATATAAATACTTTTCTTTGCCAGGTAAATAATAACTCATATTATTAATAATGAGCAGGCAAAAAGCTGCAAGCAGGCTCATACTTGTAAGCCCATCTACAGTGGCTTTCATTGGGTTCATACCAAAATCCTGCAGCATGGCAATTTGTAATATTGCCCAAAAAAACCACCAGGTACAAAAAGCAATTACCAAAGCTTTTTTGGTTTTTTGATTAGAAGGTATGTTTAGTGCCAATGATTGCTTTATTTAATTTAGTTCTGCAAAACGCTGCAGGCTGTATTGCAATAATCCGTTTGCTTTTTTCTTAGTGTTAGTTATGTATTCGGCAGCACAATCTTCCTCATTTATTCTGGAGTAAATTTCCACCCCATCTGTAAGTTCATCTAATAAATGTAATTCACTCACATCAATAAATTTCCATTTTACTGGCGTTATAATTTCATCCGCATTTTCTTTCTCGCCAATTTTTCTGGCTTTATGAAAAGCATGCAGACCATCTTCGGCAAAAATTAAACGAAGCTGTTCATCAAATTGTGGCCGGTGATTTCCATCGCCACAAATAATATGAAATACCAGTTTTGCTAGATACCATTTCATGTTAGTTAGGTTTTAGCCTTTGCCCCTTAAGAAATAACAAAGGTTGAATGTTTATGAATAATAAAAAGACCTTTATAATACTTACTTCTACCAGGTAAACTTTTTTTCTTCAATACTTGCCCCTGCTCTTTTACATTTCTTTCTTATAAATTTTAATAGCTCCTTATTTCTACCCCGCCAAAAACGGCAGAACCCCTTAATGTGAGTATTTTAGCGGGGTCTGATGGCACTGTATTATTTCTCCGTTTATCATCCACGCCATGAAAAACACCACCTATTTCATTTACTACGGTCCAGTTTTGGGGTACAATTATTTTAGCTCCGCCAAAAACCATTTCCATCTTTAAAACTGCTTCACCATTAATATCTGCCTGCATAAAATCTACTTCTGCGCCTCCAAATACACAGGTTATTTTCCCCCCTTTAAAATTTTTGGAAAGAATGCGCCTGTTTACGCCACTAAAAACAGAATCTATTCTTAGAAAATCACTGTTGTCTTTTGGCATGTCATCGGCAGTGGTTAAAATATCCGTTTCTGGCAATGTAGAATTTTTCCATCTATCTCGGTTTCTATACTGTCTTTTATTACAATTGCCCTTACCCTTTGGACTAAAAATAAATATTACCCCCAACCCAATAATAATGATGGGCCAAAATGCAGGTTGTAACCTTAAGCTGGGAGAAATAATATCTGCCAGAAATAAACCACCAATACCCATTAATATTGCCCAGGTGCCATTGCGAAATTTATGTTTTACACCGCTGTAAATACCCACGAGTATCAAAATCATGGGCCATGAAAAAAGCCATTCTGGAAAAATATATCCCAGGTTACGCAGTAATAAACCTATGCCCACTGTTACAAGAATAAGCCCGCCTATAATTCTGCCGCCTTCTTTGTTGTTAATTTTTTTTTGCTCTTCCATAATATGTTTTATTTATACAGCAAACTTATGATGCCCTATAAATTTTCACAATAGGCATTAGGTTATTAAGAGCTAATAGTCGGTAAGTGAAAGGATTTCGCAGGTGAATGAAAAATATCATCCCTTTTGGTATTATAATATTTTAGGAATAAAATATAAAAGCCTAGCAGCTCGTTTCAGTAAAAGGTTGTAAGTATTTCTGATAAAGAGAAAAGTATTGCGGCTTCGTAGTAAATAAAAAAAGCACCTTACTTTATTTTATTAAGTCCCAGTAGTGCTACAACAGCATCTGGTAATGGGTTTCCGGCTACTCGTTTTTTTAAATTAAGGTAAAGACCGAGTTTTTTTACTACAGGCACTTTGTGGGTTTCTACTAGTTCTATGAGTGTTCCATCGGGGTCTTCTAAATAGCAAAACCTGCCGGCACTTTTACCCATGGCAAAAGAACTTGCACTATCTACTGTAAAAGTATAGTTTTCCCTGGCTGCATGCAGCTTCAATGCATCCATATCGGTTACATCAAAGCACAGGTGAATAAAGCCGTTATCGCCCCAGTACCTGTTCGTAAATATTTTTTGCGGCGTTTCATTTTTTATTTGAACCAGTTCTATATGCACGCCGCCCAGTAATTTACAAAAAGCACCATTGCCGGCTGCTGGTTTTTTCAACAATACCCGGCGGTAAATATTATTTGTATTTACACTAAAAGCACCATCCTGCATGGTACCGGTAACATCATATACCACATTTTTTATGCCTAGTACAGTGCTGTAAAAGTGTATTGCTTTCTCCATATTACTCACACCAATAATGGCACCTGCTACACCTGCACATATACTATTGGTTTTAAATAATTCATCCGCAGCTACCATGTTAAAAATATTTCCGTACTGGTCTGTTAGCCAAAAATGTTTACAGTTATCTGCAGCCTTGTATAATGGAGAAACAGTAATATTTTTAAGAGTCCTGTAATGCAAAAATGCTTTATCCACATCCTTACACTTAATTTTTAAAGCAAAAATACCTAGGTCTCCGGGTTGTGGTATAGTAGCTGGTTTTTGTGGGGTGCGGCTGGTAAACTGCCATAGCTCCAGCCCGCCTCCTCCACCCATATTAAGACTTAGTATAGCGTGCCTGCTGTGTATTTCGTTGCCCGTATATGCCGTCATTAAAACTGCATTGGCTTTATCTTCAAACACGAGTACGTTCATGCCCAGCAAATCTTTATAAAAATGTTTTGCTTCTGTAGCATCATATACACCAATGCCCGCTTGTTGTATGCCGGTTATAACTTCTTTCATGTACACCCAGGGTATGCTGCGATATACGAAAAAATAAAGGGTGCAGGTTTTATGAAGAATAATAGTATTACAACAATACAATCTTTATTGGCAATAAAATATCAGTTAATTTTTATTAATAGTATTTTGCGATAGCTTTTAAAAGCAAGGGAATACTATTTCTAAAACGTAGATATTGCTTTTCTTTTTAGAAGGATTTTGGGTTGTTTATTTTTATGTATTTTCCCAAAGCTACCAACTATCATTTGTATGAAAATGCAGGAAGTTTTAATCAAAGTGCATTCTGCTAAAATTAATTCTCACAGCTTCTTAATTGGCACTTCTCTTAATTTTATAATAGCAAAGTGTCCAACTTCACTTCCTACAATCTACCAGCCTCTTTAAATCAATAGCCACAGTACCAATTAAAAACCCTATTTTTACGCTAGTTCATTTATTTAGCGGCATTAAAAGCCAGGATATTATTGCAGATCTCAACCATCCCCCAATAAGATGCTCTTTATAAAACAGCATTTCCATTTTTAGTGATGAGGCAAAACAGCCTTCATTTCCGCACTCATTTTTTAAAAAACATATTTTGTTATTTACAGACTTAAACCTCATTAAGCCCATATTAGATGCGCTTAATACCGAAGGCTATACACAGCCCACACCCATACAACAGGGAGCTATACCGCATATACTTGCAGGTAAAGATTTGCTGGGCTGTGCCCAAACAGGCACAGGAAAAACAGCAGCATTTGCCATACCCATGCTGCAATTGCTGGCAAAACCAAAAACGATGCAGAGTGCAGGCCAGCGGCCTATACGGGCACTCATACTCACCCCCACCAGGGAGCTTGCTATACAAATACAGGAGAGCTTTAATGCTTATGGAGCAAATATACGCTTGCGTAACCTGGTAATATTTGGCGGCGTAAACCAAGGGCCGCAGGTAAACGAGCTGCGTAGAGGTGTTGATATTTTAGTAGCTACACCCGGCCGCCTTTTGGATTTAATGAACCAGGGTTTTATAAACCTAAGAGAAGTAGAAATATTTGTACTGGACGAAGCAGACCGTATGCTGGATATGGGTTTTGTGCATGATGTAAAAAGAGTAATTACCAAGCTGCCTGCAAAAAGGCAAACCTTGTTTTTTTCTGCTACCATGCCTAAAGAAATTACCAGCCTTGCCGATAGCATTTTGCACAATCCCGAAAAGGTAGAAGTTACTCCTGTATCTTCCACTGCCGAAACCATTACTCAATCTCTTTATTTTGTAGAAAAGGCAAATAAAAAAGCATTGCTGGAATATGTACTTGCAGATAAAGGTATAGAAACCGCCCTTGTATTTACCCGCACAAAACATGGTGCAGATAAGGTAGTAAAAGACCTTGTAAAAATGGGTATAAGTGCAGAAGCCATACATGGCAACAAATCGCAAAATGCAAGACAGCGGGCATTATCCAACTTTAAAAACAGGGAAACGAGAATACTGGTGGCTACAGATATTGCTGCCCGTGGCATAGATGTAGATGACCTTACTCATGTAATAAATTATGAGCTGCCCGATGTGCCGGAAACTTACGTACACCGCATTGGCCGTACTGGCCGGGCTGGTGCAAGTGGTATATCTTTTTCTTTTTGCGAAGCAGAAGAAACAGAAGCATTAAGGGATATTCATAAATTACTGGGCAGGCATATTCCGGTAAATGAGCACCATCCTTACCACACTACTTTTACAGGTATCACCAAAAGGCCTGCGCCAAGTGGCCGGCCACAACGCAGCTTTGGGGGCGGCCGCAATAATGCTGCAAGAAAGCAGAGTAACTATGGCAACGACCGTAACAGAAGTTTTGAAAGAAGATGATATAATATAGCCGCCATTTTTAAAATGGCGGTTTTTTATATAATGCAAAAAAGTAAAAAAAGTAAAAAATTCAACGGTGTATTTAACAACCTTGTGCACTAATTTTACGTAACTGTGAAAATGCTCTTCAACCTAAAAAATAAAAAAATGGAATTTAATAAATTAACGAAAGAAGAAGAATATGTTATTGTGCATAAAGGAACAGAACGCCCTTTTACGGGTGAGTACAACGATAATAAAGAAAATGGAACGTATGTATGCAGGCGCTGCAATACGCCTCTTTATACATCTGAAGATAAATTTGAAAGCCGGTGTGGCTGGCCAAGTTTTGATGATGAAATACCAGGGGCAATAAAACGCATTGCAGATGAAGATGGCAGGCGGGTAGAAATTGTGTGCAATACTTGTGATGCACACCTTGGGCACGTATTTACGGGAGAGCAGTTCACCAACAAAAATACCCGGCATTGTGTAAATTCCTTATCAATGAAATTTATACCGGCTCCGTAAAAATTTTGCAAAAAAAAGCGATCCGAAAGGGGATCGCTTTTTTTACTGAAGTTTTAATTGCGAAGAATTATAAATAATTATTTCAGGCTTGTCTTTAAATAATTGTATTCTTCCGGTTATACAAACATTTTTATCTTTCAATTGTATTTCCGGAGCATAGCCCATTTTATTTCTTACCTCTCCTGGTACCATTATCGTAAGTGGGCTTGCAGGGAAGGGTGCGCCCATGTTTAGCAAAGTAGGCGAACCATTGGAGGTTTCAAAATATCTGCCACCAAATATTTTACCACATACCGTTATACTGTCTCCTACCCTTTTGGCAGCATCATCCGGAGATACCTGTGCAAAGCCTGCGTAACCTGCAAAGCTGAAAATAATAAGTGTAAAAAGTTTTTTCATAGTAGTAAGTTGAGAATATAAATTTACAAAACATTTTGCTACGTTAAATAACAGCTTTAAAAAACTTTTATTGTATGAAATGAAAATAAAGCGTTTAACGGGCTTTAATAACATGTAAAGTTTTTAATAGATATTTTCTTTATTAATTAACGGGCATTTCCTGATAAAATACCGTATACCATACGCCATTTCTTTTTACGTATACAGAAGATGCCTGCACCTGCGGTACCCATTTTATACCATCTGCGCCTGTTACATCCTGTACCACATCGTAATAAATTATAGCCGTATTTTCTGTAACAGGTTTTACCTGTATATTGGATAAATGATAAGAAATAAAGCTGGTAGATTTTAAAAGGTTTATTACATCGCTCGGGTGCATTTTACCTGTGGCAAAATAGCCAATATAATCATCAGCCATAATTTCTCTTAATTTATCAAACTGCCTGGTTTTAGAAAACTCCCAAACGCTTAATTCCCTTGCAGTAATAACCTTACCTTCTGCCACACTCATTTGCGGCAACAGTGTTGTAGTGTTTTTTTGCGGGGTTGCAGTGCAGGACAGTACAAGCAAAAATATGCCTGAAGAAATAATCAATAACCTGAAAGAAGCCATAACATTGGTTTTAAGTAAAAAATATTAACTCTATATATACAAACAATTATCTTACCGTTATTTTTTTTAAAAATTGCGGAAAAGTTATCCCTACTATGTGCATTATCCCCGTGGAAAACTTCTTTAATTGTCTGCATCCTTTGTCCGCATTGCATCGCACTATTTTGTAAACATGGTGTGAAAAACATTTTTAAATATTTATATCTATTCGTTAGTATTATTGCTTTCAGAGAGTACTAAACAGATAAGCTACGATTATCCCCGGCAAATCATATCAGTACTTTTTGCAACCAACAAATTTCTAAATTTTATTAACATGAACACGGAACCTCTTTTAGCCGATAATAAAGACCGCTTTGTACTTTTCCCTATAAAGCATAATGATATATGGCAAATGTACAAACAGGCAGAAGCAAGTTTTTGGACTGCAGAAGAATTAGACCTTACCACAGATGTGCAGGATTGGGCAAATAAACTCACAGAAGATGAACGCTTTTTTATAAAACATGTGCTGGCATTTTTTGCGGCAAGCGATGGAATTGTAAATGAAAACCTTGCAGTAAATTTTTTAAAAGAAGTACAATATCCCGAAGCCCGCTGTATGTATGGCTTTCAGGTAATGATAGAAAATATACACAGCGAAGCGTATTCATTGCTGATAGATACTTACATAAAAGATGTGGTAGAAAAAGACAGGTTACTAAGAGCGATTGATACCATTGAATGTGTGCAGAAAAAAGCAGAATGGGCGCTTCGCTGGATTGACAAAGGAAGTTTTGCAGAAAGACTTATTGCCTTTGCAGCAGTAGAAGGAATATTTTTCTCCGGTTCCTTCTGTTCTATATTCTGGTTAAAGAAAAGAGGCCTGATGCCGGGCCTTGCATTTGCAAACGAACTTATCAGCAGAGATGAAGGATTGCATTGCGATTTTGCATGCATGTTGTACACACAACATTTACAAGAGCAGCTTCCAAAAGAAACAGTAACACAAATTATTAGAGACGCTGTAGAAATAGAAAAAGAATTTGTGACGGATGCATTGCCCGTTGGGCTTATAGGAATGAACTCAAAACTAATGTGCGATTATATTGAGTTTGTAGCCGACCGTTTATTAGTAGCATTGGGGTGCAGCAAAATATACAACAACGTAAATCCATTCGATTTTATGGAATTGATTTCGCTGCTGGGCAAAACGAATTTCTTTGAAAAGCGGGTAGGTGAATATCAAAAATCTGGCGTAAAGGAAAATGCGAGTAAGGTATTTAGTATGGATGAGGATTTTTAGGAATAGACACAAGATGTGCGTAGCAAGTATCAAAATGTGAGAGGCAAGATTTCAAATTTTTAGTAAGTAAAATGCATAATTTCAAAGAATTAAGATTTTGGCAAAAGGCAGTTCAATTTTGTACTAATATTTATAATATAACTAAGAGTTTTCCACCCGAAGAAAAATTTGGGTTAACATCTCAGCTAAGAAGGGCTGCGGTTTCTGTAGCATCAAATATAGCCGAAGGGGCAAGTAGAAACGGAGATAAAGAGTTTATTCATTTTTTATCAATTGCATAAGGTTCTGCTTTTGAAATAGAAACAAAGTTGATAATTGCACAAAAATTAGAATATTTAGAAAAGTCGGATTTTGAAAAATTAGAAACTGAGGTAACAGAAATCCAAAAAATGGTTTACTCTTTTTCAAATAAATTAAAAGAAAAAAATAAAGTATAAAATAACATTTGACATTGAGTAAAGATTCGGTTTTAGTTATCTTGATACTTGTGTCTCATATCTCAAATCTATCTACATGCAGGTAATAAAAAGAAACGGAAAAAAAGAAGCGGTACATTTTGACAAAATAACCAGCCGTGTAATGAAGCTTAGCTATGGTCTTCAGCTAAAAAGTGATGACATTATAGAGATAGCTAAAAAAGTAGTAGCCGGTATTTACAATAACGTAACTACTACGGAGCTGGATAACCTTGCTGCAGAAACATCTGCATCGTTTACCACAAGGCATCCAGACTTTGCGGTGCTTGCTGCACGAATAGCGGTGAGCAACCTGCACAAAAACACAAAAAAATCTTTTTCTGAAACAGCAGATCTTTTATACCATTATATAGATGCCAAAACAGGAGAACATGCGCCCCTGCTGGCTGATGATGTGTACGCCATCATTAATGAAAACAGGGATGTGCTGGATGCTTCTATTATTTATGAGCGGGATTACCACTTTGATTTTTTTGGTTTTAAAACCCTGGAAAAATCGTACCTGCTAAAAGTACACGGCGTTATAACCGAGCGCCCGCAGCATTTGTACATGCGTGTAGCATTGGGTATTCACAAGCATGATATTGAAGCAGCAATAGAAACCTATAACCTCATGAGTGAAAAATGGTTTATTCATGCTACACCTACTTTGTTTAACGCCGGTACACCCAAACCACAAATGAGCAGTTGTTTTTTGCTGAGCATGAAAGATGACAGCATCAGCGGAATATATGATACCTTAAAAGACTGTGCAATGATATCACAATCTGCCGGTGGTATAGGGTTAAACATACATAACATTCGCAGTACAGGCAGCTATATTAAAGGAACCAATGGCACGTCAAATGGTATTATACCCATGCTGCGTGTGTTTAATGATACTGCCCGCTATGTAGACCAAGGCGGAGGCAAACGCAAAGGTGCTTTTTCTGTTTACCTGGAACCATGGCACGCAGATGTATTTGAATTTTTGGAGCTGAGAAAAAATCATGGCAAAGAAGAAATGCGTGCAAGAGATTTGTTCCTGGCATTATGGGTGCCAGATCTTTTTATGAAAAAAGTAGAGGCAGACGGGGAGTGGAGTTTATTTTGCCCTAACGAAGCACATGGCCTACACACCTGCCATGGCAAGGCTTTTGAAACATTGTATGAGCAATACGAAGCTGAAGGTAAAGCAAAAAAAACCATACCTGCAAGAGAATTGTGGAATGCCATTTTAGAAGCACAGATAGAAACAGGTACGCCATATATTTTATACAAAGATGCTGCCAATGAAAAAAGCAATCAAAAGAATTTAGGTACTATACGTTGCAGTAACCTGTGCACCGAAATTATTGAATACAGCGATGAAAACGAAACAGCCGTTTGCAACCTGGCCTCTTTATCGCTGCCAAGATTTGTAGAAGGAAAGAAGTTTAATTTTGATAAACTGGCAGAAGTTACAAAAATTGTTACCCGCAACCTGAACAAAGTAATAGATGGCAACTATTATCCAATACCAGAAACAAAAAGAAGCAATGAGCGCCACCGTCCTGTAGGTATAGGCGTGCAGGGATTAGCAGATGTGTTTATGATGCTGGGCCTGCCTTTTGAAAGTGACATGGCAAAATTGCTGAACAAAAATATTTTTGAAACAATCTATTTTGCTGCCATGACATCATCCTGCGAAATAGCAAAAGCAGAAGGTGCTTATGAAACATTTAAAGGGTCGCCATTAAGCCAGGGCTTGTTTCAGTTTGATCTGTGGAATGTAGCACCAAGTGACCGCCACGATTGGGAAAGCCTTCGTAAAGAAGTAATGGAACATGGGGTAAGAAATTCTTTATTGCTTGCGCCAATGCCCACCGCATCTACATCGCAAATATTAGGAAACAACGAATGCTTTGAACCCTATACCTCTAATATTTATAACCGCAGGGTGCTTAGCGGAGAGTTTGCTGTAGTAAATAAACACCTTTTAAAAGATCTGGTATCGCTTAATTTATGGAATGATAACATGAAGCAACGCATTATTGCCGCAAACGGATCTGTACAAAACATAGAAGAGATAAGCCCAGAGCTCAAAGAAATTTACAAAACCGTATGGGAAATTAAACAACGCAATGTAATAGATATGGCTGCGGACAGGGGCGCATTTATTTGCCAGTCTCAATCCCTTAATCTTTTTGTAGAGCAACCGAACTTTGCAAAACTATCTTCCATGCATTTTTATACCTGGAAAAAAGGATTGAAAACCGGTATGTATTACCTGCGTACAAAAGCTGCAGCAGATGCTATTAAATTTACTGTAGATGTGGATGTGCTTACTAAAACTAAAGAAGAACAGGCAGCACAAATAACCTGCTCGCTGGGTAACCCGGAAGGCTGTGAAGCCTGCGGATCATAACAAAATTTAACCCGGTTTAAAAAATAGAAAAGAAGAAAGTAAATGGATAATACAACTCCTTTTATTTTCTTCTTTTTTTATAACTCTTCTTTTTTAAAACAATAATTGCCGTAAGATATTTATAAATTTTGCTCCTTTGCATAAAAGAAAAAACATTTACTTTTGCACCCATACAAAACAAATATGAAGCAGACAGACAATAAAAAAATTACTATAAAATTTGCAGTACCTACAGGCTTAATTATATTGGCTGCATTTTCCCGGATTATACCACATATACCTAATTTTTCGCCACTGGGTGCTATTGCAATGTTTGGCGCAGCATTGTTCACCAAAAAATGGCAGGCTATATTTGTGCCGCTTGTAGCCACTTTTATCAGCGATCTTTTTATAAATAATATAATCTACGCACAATATAACCCATCGTTTACCTGGTTTTATGAAGGTGCATATTGGCAGTATATCACTTATATCGTTATTATTATTGCAGGATTTTTAATTTTTAATAAGAAGGTAACAGTACCCAAAATAGTTGCAGGCTCTCTTAGTGCTACTGCTATATTTTTTTTAATGAGCAATTTTGGCAGCTGGCTGGTTATGAGTATTTATCCTAAAACAGTAGCAGGTTTACTGGCAAGTTATACTGCGGGCATTCCTTTTATTAATGGTACTTTTTACGGCGATCTTTTTTATTCTGCAGTACTGTTTGGTTCTTTTGCTTTAATAAGTAAAAAAGTTTTACGCATCAGCTTCGCTGCATAAAAAATATTTAAAAATAGTATTAAAGAAGTTGCTTTTAGCAACTTCTTTTTTGTTTGTATTTTTATAATATGAAAAGTTATTTCATAATCATTTTTTTAACGGCCGTTGTACTATCCTTTACAATGTATGAATGCAACAGCAGCTATGCAAAAATGCAGCTAACAAATAATGACGATAATGAATTTATAAACAAGCAAAAAATTCTATTGGGTAAATATCTTTTTTTCGATAGAAGATTATCTGCAAACAATACCAAAAGCTGTGGCACCTGTCATAATCCGGCATTTGCATTTACAGATGGTTATAAAAGATCGCTGGGCGCTTATGCAGATTTGCACCAGCGAAACACGGCACCACTTTTTAACCTGGCACAGGTAAAATTTTTAACTGCTGCAGATTCTTCACTGCACACGGCTTTTCAGCAAATGGATAACCCGTTATTTAATACCCACCCTGTAGAAATGGGTGCTGGCATACAGGAGCAAAAGTTATTTGTAAAACTTATGGGTGATCCATTGTACAAAACTTTTTTTGCAAATTGTTTTCCGGCAGAAAAAAATGCGATAAACTGGGTAAATATAAAAACAGCCGTAAGCAATTTTGTAAACATGATTGTATCTTACGATTCACCTTTTGATAAATATCAACGAGGGGATAGCAATGCGTTATCGATAACTCAAAAAAAAGGGAAGCAGTTATTTTACTCTGCAGCACTGCAATGTACACAATGCCATGGCGGACAAAATTTTTCTACCTCTGCAGTTACAGATAAAGAAAATGATACTATTTTTTATTTTAATACCGGGCTATACAATGTAGATAACAAAAGCGAATACCCCAACTACGATGAAGGATTGTATGAACATACTAACAATGTAAAAGACAAAGGAAAATATAAAGTACCCACTTTGCGAAACCTGGCATTTACTGCACCCTACTACCATGATGGCAGTGCAGCAAGTTTAATGGAAGTAATAAATAATTATGCAGCAGGCGGAAGAAAAATAATGGTGGGGCAAGATAAAGGAAATGGCGCAAAAAATAAATACAAGCATCCGCTTATAAAAGGGTTTATAATTTCTGAAAACGAAAAGAAAGATATCATTAATTTTTTACTGGCATTAAGTGATAGCGCATTGGTAAAAAACCCGGCTTATCAAAATCCTTTTGCTGAAGATGAAACCAAAAACAAATAGTAATTTACTTTTCTTATATACTAAAATGAAACAAACTTTTTTTCTTGTAATAGCAGTAATAATAACTTTGGCAGCGTGTAAAATTAAAAAAGAAAACCAATCTGCAAACAGTTATGGAGATGATGTTTTACAATCTGTAATTGCAGATGCAGATTCCTTAAAAACATTTGCATTTGTAGAAGCACACGTAGAAGAAATAAAAAAAACATTGCAAAATGCTTTACCGGTAATGCTATGTGGCGATACCTTAAATGAGCAGCAAAAACTTGCGCAAACAACAGCCCTTGCAGATACAGTGTTTACAGCAAATGTAAAAAATAAAGAAAACAACCAGCCCTACCGCAATGAAATTTTTGCAGTGTACCCTGCAAGAGAAAGCGACCTGGCAAATGTAAAAGGCACAGCATCTATTACGAATACCTACAGGGTAGAAATGTATAACTATCCGCTTAATCTTACCAGCATAGCCATTGTAAACACAGTACAGCAAAGGGTTTTAGCAGTATACACACAGGCGCAAACACAGCCCGATATTCCGCTTTACCTAAAAAATATTGCTATAAAAATAGCCATAGAATCTCCTGAAGTACAGGTAGCGTATGGTATAAAGCCATCGGAAAAAGAAGCATTGATGGCCAGTACAAAAACAGCACTTAACCGCACAAGGTGCGAACGAAGCAGGCATTTATGTGTAGCACCCACATTTGTAAAAGATGGAAAAGCATTGTGGGCAGTTGTAGACCTTACAGATTATAAACTGGTGGGTGTACGCTGGACGAATGTAGGCACCACTGGGGAAGTAGCATCTCCTATTACAGAACGCAAACTACAAGATGATAAAATAACCGCCTGTTTTTGCGAAAAAGAAACGGTACTGGATAAGCAGGGCTGGAAAATGAATTACATGCTCACCAGTAGCGATGGCCTACGTATAGCGCAGGTAAGTTTTAACGGTAAACCTGTTTTGCAAAGTGCAAAACTGGTGGACTGGCACGTAAGCTATAGTGGTACAGATGGCTTTGGTTACAGTGATGCAGTAGGTTGTCCTTATTTTTCGCAGGCCGCTGTTATAGCTTTTGAGCCGCCTAAAATATTAAGTTTAAAAGATGATAATAATATTGAAACAGGTTTTGTGCTGGAGCAGGTTTTTAAAAGTGAGCAATGGCCCAAACCGTGTAATTATAACTATCGGCAGCGTTTTGAGTTTTATAAAGATGGCAGGTTTAGGGTGGCTGCAGCAAGCATTGGCCGGGGCTGTGGCAATGATGGAACTTACCGCCCGGTATTTAGAATAGCTTTTGCAGAAGAGCAAAATAATTTTGCAGAATGGAATGGCAACAGCTGGGCAAACTGGCAAAATGAAAAATGGCAATTACAACAAGCCACTACTGCTTATACTGCACAGGGATATCAATACGAGTTTACTAATAAAAATGCAGAAGGATATTTTATGCAACCCGGCAATGGTAATTTTAATGATGGTGGGCGGGGAGACAATGCCTATGTGTATGTAACAAAAAATAAACTGGTGCCGGATGAGGGTGAAGCAGATTTGGTAACCATTGGCCCCTGCTGTAATACAGACTACCACCAGGGTCCGGAAAAATTTATAGAACCTGCACCAGATGATATCCAAAATACTAAACTGGTATTATGGTATGTGGCACAGTTAAAAAACGACGATAGCAAAGGAAGAGAATATTGCTGGGCAGAGTCGGTATTGCAAAACGGCGTATATGTTACAAAGCCTTATCCCTGTTTTTGTGGGCCAATGTTTATTCCCATACCCGGTAAAAAATAATTTTTAATATCCATCCATGAACAATAAACTTTTCATTTTAAAACAACCTGCCGGTAAAACTGTAATGGGTATTAAAAGTGTGTTATCAAAAATTATTGCAGTGGCATGCATATTTTTTTTGTTTACCATTAGTGCATGCAAAGAACAAGAAGTTGTTTTTGAAAACAATGATTGTAAAGCACAGCCGCCATTTATAAAATCAATTGGTTTTAACCCGGGCAAGTCTGCGTTTAGCACATCCGAAAAAAAAATAAAGGGACTCTTGCTCATACAAATAAATGCAAACGGAGATACGTCTAATGGCGGCAGAAAAACATACCAGCATCCCTCATGGGCAATGGGAGGTTGGCTGGGGCCAATACAAATAGATAAAGCAGGCAATTGTTTTGTGGCACCGGTACCGGTTATTAATTTAATAGATAACCCTGTGGCTAAGCAAAATATTATTTACAAAGTAGCAGCGGCTACCGGCGAAATGCAAAAATTTGCTGAGTTACCTGTTACGGATTCTTCAATAAATACCAATCCGTTTGGGATAATTGGCCTTGCTTACCTCTGCGAAACAAACACTCTTTATGCAGCAAGCGTACAGGGCAGTAGCAGAAAAGAAGAGAAAGGATTTATATATGCTATAGATGCTGCATCAGGCAAAATAGTAGATAAGGTTAGCGGCGTAGATGCATTCGGAATGGGCATTTCTTATAGTAGCGGCAGCAGGCAATTGTATTTTGGAAGTGCAAGATCATCCGATGTATTTGCAATAACATTAAGTAAGGAAGGAAAATTTAGCGGTAAACCCATACCCGCATTTAGCATAAATAACCTGGGCCCACGAGGCGATGATAAAGTGCGTAAAATAAAATTTGATAAAACAGGAAAACTACAAGCCATTGCTATAGAATTTAATTATAACCTTACTGCCCCTACAGAAAAACAGGAAAATATTTATACTTTTATGTGGAACGAACAGGAAAAGCGCTGGGTGCTGGTGGAATAAAGTTTTATGGGGGTTAAAAATTTATTAAAGTGTTTTCACCGTCTTTAGCTCCAGCGTTTCAGCATTTAAAAACCTGCTGAAAAAAGAATCGCAATACAGGCAAATATTTTCGAACACATCGGTTTCTGCTTTTGCCTGCTCCTCATCAATACCAATAGCAGTGCCCATCTTCCAGGGTTCTCCGTTATTTAATGCTTTAAATACATCTATCTTGCTTACCCTCGTTATTACAGCTGCAACTTTTTCTGTTCTTGCATCGCCCAGCGGAAACTTAGTGCCGGGGCAGCAGGGGTTTATCTTCCATAATTGTATAGATATCTCCATGGGTAAATCTTTGCCGCCTAAAAAACCTTTTGCCCCGGATAATATTTTGCAAAAATTATGATCAGGATTTTTTAACCAGATATTTTTTTCCATTGCCCTGCCCCTTGCCCAGTTGCCCCCCAGCCACATTTCTTCTGATGCACCCCAGTAGCCAAAAGAAAGTTTGTTGTTTTGCAGGTAGGTTTCCCGCTCTATTAATGGTGATGCATTTTCATCGCCAAACCCTCTGGAAAAAAATAATTCTTTTAAAGTATCCAGGCGGGCACCTGCTTTTTTATGATAACGGTCTATACTGGCTATATCTATTCTGGTAATGCCTTTTTCCACCAGCGTATCTAATATTTCTCCGTTAATGAGGTCACCATTTGTTTGCAGCATTATTTGTGTATTGCCATTATATTTTTCTTTTAGTTTATCCAGTATGGCATACAATAATTTTTTATCTGCAAGCGGTTCTCCGCCAGATAAGATTAACCGGTCTATCCTGTCCGGCAAATTATTTATAATGGCCATACACTCCTCCTCCGAAAGCCTTTGCCCCTGCGGGCCAGAGCTGTTGTAACAATGATCGCAATGATCGTTACATAATTGCGTAAATACCCAGTATACGCTTTCGTAATGATTAAAATTATTATTTATGCTGCCTGTTTCCATTTTATATATTACTGTGGTAAAGTTATATTACCTTAAAAATTACGACAAACGCTATCCATTTAGATTTGTATTACTGATTTTGCTGCTGATTCCATTTATTTACTAATGCAGCACCTGCTTATGTTTCCAAAAATTTATTTCTGCCTGTGCGCCTGTTTTTTCATCATTTATAAAAGCCTGTTTATTTTCATAAGTATGTAAATTTCCGGCTTCCATAAAACCAATACTGTCTGCCATTAAAATGGCTTCTTTTACATCATGTGTTACAAATAGCGAACCTATCTTAAACTCCGCCACCATATTCTTATAGAGCAATTGCATATCTGCCCGGGTATGCGCATCTAAGTTGCCAAAAGGCTCATCAAGCAGCATAAGCGGCGGGTTTACAATTAATGCTCTTCCAAAATTTACCCGCTGTTTTTGCCCGCCAGAAAGCTGCTGCTGCATTTTTAACCGCTGCGAAGCTAAGCCGAGTTGTTCCAAAAGATTTACTACTTTTTTTTGTATAACCGCATCGGGTTCTTTTCTTACCCTTAGCCCAAATGCAATGTTATCAAAAACATTGAGGTGCGGAAAAAGCAGTGGCTCCTGGCTCATGTAAACAATATTACGCTGGCTTGGCGGCTGTTTATTTATGTTATTATTATTGAGTAAAACATTTCCTTTATCCTGTATGGTAATGCCGGCAATAATTTTTAATAAAGTTGTTTTGCCACAGCCGGATTTGCCCAGAATACTACAAGTATTATTAAATGGCAAAGTAATATTTATATTTTTTAAAACGGATTCGCCATTATAAGAATGACTGATGTTTTCTGTTTGTAAAAGCATTAATAAATTTTTGAAACAATAAATTTTTTATTTGCCCATAATAATAATAAAGCTACAGGTAAAATAATAATACAGCTGCTTAGTGCTGCATAATAAATATTTGCCTCGTTAATGTATTGAAATACCTTTAGCGTAAGCGTTTGTACTTTTCCCACGCCGGTAATGCTGGTGAGGCCATACTCAAACCACGAAATTAAAAACGTTTGAAATAAACATACCATTAACGCAGGCCTGGCTACAGGCAGGAGCACTTTAAAAAAAGTATATTGAGCACCGGCACCAAGGGTATAGCTGGTGTTTTGCAGGCTGGCAATTTGTGTGGTCCAAAAGCTATTGAGCAAAATAATACTAAACGGTACGCTAATAAATAACTGTGCCAGTATAACTCCTGCTATTGTACCCGAGAGTCCTGCATACACAAAATAAAAATTAATTACAGAAGCAAAAATAACCGGCGATAATGCCAGTGGAAAATAACAGGAGTACAACAATATTTTTTTATACCTGTGGCTGCTTATAGCACGGCTTATAATAAAACCAACGGTGGTAGATAATGAAGCCACACTAAAAGCTATAATCATACTAAGAAAAAAACCACTTGCTATACCATTATTAGGATTGAATACAGCAACCCATCTGCTAAAAGAAAAGTCATGTGGCAGCAATGCCGGGTATTGTATATTTTTTGATACAGAGAGTAATGCTGCATACAAAAATGGAAAAACAAAAAGAATAACTGCAAATATGGAGATGATTTTTTTCATTGGTAAAGACAAGGCAATTGTTTATGCCAGCTCTTTGTTTTTTAATTTTAAAAATACTGATAACAATACCAGCATAAGCAGGCTGTACAGCAATGATAAAAAATACCCCTGTGGCACATCAGCTAAATTAAACCGCTGCAGTTTTCTCACAATAAGTACAGATATCATTTGCGGTTGCTGGCGGCCCAGCAGCAAAGGAATTTCATAAGACCCAAACACAAAAATAAAATACAGCAAAATGGCTGCCAGCCCACGTTTGAGCAAAACAGGAAAAACCAGTTTTTGTAATATCTGCCTTTTACCTGCACCCAGCGATGCAGCAATAGCACTCATATCCTGCAAGCGCTCTGTTAAAAAAAGATTGGAAAAATAAATAAGAAAAAAAGGAACAGCCATTAAAATATGCGTGGCTATTATACTTGTAGCAAATACATCATTAACAACATCCGGAAACTGTTGCAAGTCTTTTATTATACCCAATTTAAAAAAAACAGAAGATAAAACTCCCGTTTTGCCCATTACCTGAAAAGAAATAAAAGAAGCTACAATAGCCGGTACAGCAAGGGGCAGGTAAACTAAAAATGATTTTTTACCATCGTTTATTTTTCGATGAAAGCCAGCTACAGCTGGTATTACAAGCAAAAGCGAATATACAATAACGGATAAAGCAATGTACAAACTATATAAAAAAGAGCTGAGCAAATCATTACTGTACAAAACAGCTTTTATATGCTGCAAGGTAAAGCCTTTTGCAAAAGCACCAGCAAAACCAATACTGTAAAAAAGCGCATAAATTAAACCTGCAGCAAAAGGAAGTATTACCAGCATAACAAGTAGTGTTATACCTGTGCGGTTAAAAAATTTATTGCTCAATAACATATTTTCTAAAATCATCGTTTAGTCTTATCATATATTCCGGCGCAAGCTCTTCCAGTGCTTTTGGTTGAATAACTGCCCTGTCTGGTCCATATTTTCTTTGGCTCAATGTGTCAAATTGTTTTTTTATACTATCCGGCAGTTTATTGTACTGCAGCACAGTGCCATCGCCCCATACAGCGGGTTTATTTTTTTGCAACTGTGCAATAGGCGATATTAAAAAATTGGCGACTACCATTGCGGCAGCTTTATTTTTTCCTGTTTTTACAATACCAAGGTAATGGGAATTTTGTATAGAGCCGCCATCCATTACATAACTGCGTGCAAAGCTGGGGAAGGTACCTATTGCAACTTTATTATCTACTTCCCCATCATTGTTGCTCATGGTAAAATATAATTCCCCACTGGCAAACATCTGGTGTATAGACGCTACCGAAGCCGGAAAAGTTTTACCTTCTTTCCAAAAATATTTTTTTATACCGTTTATATAATCCCACAATTCCGCAGAATATTTTTTGTAAAGTACTTCATCAAATTTTCCTTTCAAAGTTTGATTTCCCCCTGCAATATCTATCAACAAAGATTTTAAAAAAGTAAGTCCTGTAAAGTCTGCTCCAAACGTAAACCGGCCCGGATTTGCCTGTACAAAAGCAGCAAGTGCTGCCCTGTTTTTGGGAGGGCTGTTCACTTTATCTTTATTGTAAATAAGGCAGAGCTGTACATTTCCCCAGGGGCACTCCATTCCGTTTACGGGTTCCTGAAAGTCTGTATTAATAAATTTGTTGCTAAAGTCTATATATTGCGCATTGGGCAGCTTATCGGTAAATGGTCCGTACAAGGCATCCAACTGCCGTAGCTGGTAAAAAGTTTCTCCATTTATCCAGCACATATCCAGGTCGCCGTATTTTTTGCCTGCTTCTTTTTCATTCATTAATATAGAAACAATTTGGTTTCCCTGGCCTGCAAGCGCATGTAATGTAATGCCATATTTTTCTTTAAGGGCAGGAGCTGCATAGTCTGCTATATATTTATTAATTTGAGGATCTCCCTGCCACATCATTAAATTAACGGTATGCCCTTTTGCTTCCTGCACAATTGTTTCCCATGAAGTTTGTAAAGGATCAATATTTTTTTCTTCACTGCTCGTATGGCAACCTGATACAATTATGCCAAAGAAAAAAATATAAATAATGTATTGTAAAATTTTCATTTTCTTCATATAAAATTGCAAAAAAAAACCTGCGAAATATAGCTGTGTAATATTCCGCAGGCAATGTAATAATTTTAAAAAGCATAGCGGGCACCAAATTGAAATTGCCGTGGTGCACCTGCATTTTTTCCTATAATACCACTGCCTTTTGGCCCTGTTTGTATTTGGTTACTTTGTGTGGCATTATTGCTGTAGCCGCTTAAATTTACGGTATTGAATACATTAAAAATATCAGCCCTTATTTCAATAGTGCCACTCCTTTTTAATGGTACATTAAATTGTATACCTGCATCAAAAACTTTACTCCAGGGTAGTCTGTCACTGTTTCTGCTTTCGCCGGGCTGGCGGTCGCTGTTGCCTACATAAGCATCGCCAAAACTGCCGCCATCGCCATTAAGATCTGTAGTGCCATAAAGGGTTCCATCCGGTATACGGTTTACCGGCTGCCCGCTTTGTATAAGGCTTGCAAAAGAAACGCTTAGTTGTTTAAAGGGATAATAATAAAATACACCGCTTATCACGTGGGTTCTGTCATTTAAAGATGGGCCCCATTCATTGGCATAATTATTTGCATCTGAAGCTCTGAAATTAATATCATCTGTATTATTTTTTAACCGGGATAAAGTGTAGGATAAAAAGTATGCATATTTATCATTTGCTTTATCTTTTTTAGCATTCACGTTTAGGCCTATGTATTCAGATTTTCCACCGGCATCTGTTACGGTTACATTTCGTGCAACACCATAAATTTTTTGCCCGTTTATAATTCCGTAGTTGCCTGTACCATCTGTAAAAATAGGAACGGGCCGGGTAAGATTGGCTGCTGCCGAAGATCGTGGCGTGGCACCGTTGGCCGGTATCTGGTAAGCAGTAGGCGCATTAAGATCTATTAATCTAAAAAGATTGTACCCCCTGTCGTACACAACATCTGTGTACAATAATAATTTATCATTTACCTGGTACTGGTAACCTATCGTATTTTGCCAGGCATAAGAATTTTTATATCCTGCAGGGTTTAATATTCTTCTTTCAAAACTAAATACGCTATTGCGCTGGTTTTGCAAAGAAGCTGCAGCAGGGCCATTTAGGTAAGGTACATTGGTAGCTCCGGCACTAAGGTTCCCATCAAAAGTTATTGCATTTAAGTTTGTGCTTTTGGGTAATATACCTTTATCAATTAATGCCTGCAATTGAAGTTTGTACTCCGGGCTTGTAGTATTTTGCTGCAGCGCATCGCTGTATACGCTGTATAAAACTTTATCGTACGCAATACCGCTTCCACCCCGTATGCTGCTTCTGTCGTTTAAGGTATAATTAAAACTTGCCCGTGGGGCTATATTATTATAATCTCCTTTATTGCTTCCCCCTTTAGACAGGTTATCATAATCGTACCGCACACCATAAGTTATGTTCAATTTATTGTTTACTGCAAATAAATCTTCTGCATAAAAAGAAGTTATGGTTTGTGTTTTACCAAACTGCGCCGGTCTTAATTCCACACTATAAAAAGGTACAGCAACAGAAAGAGGAATATCAGTATAATCCAGGGCTATTCCTTTATTTTTTGCTTTAAGTGCGGCAAGTTCGCTAGCAGTAAGTTTTACCTGATAATACCCGTTTGGTACGCCGCCGCCATATAACTGGTGCCTTGCTGCTATTACTTCTGCACCTGCTTTTAAGGTGTGCTTTTTTAAAAATAATTTTATTTTTTCCTGTACCTGTATAGTGCTTTCGTGCGCATCAAATGCGTAGCCGGGGTGCCCAAAAACTGCTACTGTGGCTCCGTCAGGGGCTTTTACTTCTACCTGCGGGTTGTTTGCATTGGTAGGCCTTGCATAGTTCCACCTAAAGTTGCTGTACTGTATGTTAGTTTCGTTACTTATGCGCCCCTTTGTATAAATATTTTGAAAAGCTATTAGTAGAGAATTACGATCCTGCTTATTGCCTGCCGATGGGAAAGCAACGCCACCTTCCAGCCCGCCACCCTGCCGGGCAATATTTACAATACCAGCATTTATTCTAAGAGACGATTTAAAATGATCGCTCCATCTCTGATCTATTTTACCGGATAAATACGAAAAATAATTGTAGCCGCGAACAGTACCATTTATACCCAGCTGTGGCGAGGTAAGAAGATTGTCTTTTATATCTATTGTTTGCTCTGCATTGATGTAATAAAATGTTTTATCTTTTTTAATAGCACCACCAATAGCCGCACCAAACTGCTGCCTTTGAAAACCATCTTTTACATTATTGCCGCTCAAATCTTTTTGAAAATACTTGCTGGAAGCATCTACCACAGCCCCTGGTCTTGTAAGGTAAAACACTTCACCGGTTGTTTTATTGCTTCCGCTGCGGGTAGTAAGGTTTATAATGCCATTGGCAGTATTACCAAACTCTACAGAATAGTTATTGGAAAGCACCGTTGCGTTTTGTGTAAAACCAAGCGGCATGGCAAATTTTTGTCCGCCTAAAAAGCGTTCATTATTATCCATACCATCTACAAGGTAAGAGGTAAATAAAGCGTTTGCACCATTAATACTCACGTTTGGGGCTTCAGGATAAAAGCCGGTAGCCTGTGTTACATTGGGTAGCCGGTAAAGAGATCGGGTAATATCCCTGCCTTCTATAGGTAATAATTCCAACTCTTTTCTTTTTAATTGTGCAGATACCTCTGCATTAATCGTATTTATTTTGGAGCTTCCGGAAAATACTTTTGCAACAGCCAAGTCCTGCGTTTGCTTTGCTCTTGCAGTAAGTTGTACACTGGGGTTTTCATTTGTTCTTAGCTGAAAATTTTCCACCGCATCTGCAATATAATAACTGCTTTCTATGCTTACAGCGTAGCTGCCTGCTATGGATAATGATGCAAAAGTAGTTTTGCCATTTCCATCGGTGAGCTGTATTTTTTTATATCCTATTTCTTTATTTTCCAGCAGTACATTTATTGCAGAAACAGGTTTAAAGTTGCTGTTGTTTTTTACAGATACGATTAAGTCTACCTGCGAAAATGCAATAAAATTGCACAGTAAAATAACTAAAAGTGTAACGCACTTTTTCATGATCAGTTTGTTTGAAGATAATAAGGAATAGATTTTGTAAAAGGAGTAATATTTAGCAGGTTACCGGTGGAGCTCTCCAGGTTCTGCTATTTATTTTAAGCAATAAAAGTTTTAAAGAAGTAACAGGGAAAAGAGGATTTTTGCTGCTGGTTAAAATTATTGAAATAATTTTTTTTAAGCAACTTCTGAAACTTAAAAATGATACTGCTTTTTTTGCATCAGCACAATTATTTATATCTGCAAGAGGGGGCAATGCAATTGTATTGCAGGAGGTAAAAATACGAGTGATATTAGTGTGTAAATATTTTGTTTGCCATGGAAGATTTACAAAAGTAGCAGCACAAAATGCGTTAGCTTTTACACCAATTAAATATGCACCACCACGGTAGTCTCTTCCAATAACAGCATCTGTATGCTGTAATATTTTATGTGCCTGTAAAATATGAGTGGTGCTAAGTTGCGGGCAATCGTTACCTACAATTATTATATTTTTATAACCCTTCAAAAAAATACTTTCTGCTGCATGGGTTATTTTTTGACCAAAGTTGTTTCCACTTTGTTCAGTTTCAGAAATTAAAAAAAAAGAAAACTGTGTTTTTGAAACTTTTTTGCAGATGATTTTATTTAACTCATCCATTAACAGCACTCGTTTTTGTAAAGAAGGAGAAATAAATTTATCACTACAGCTAGCTATGGAAGATTTTGCAAATATTAATATGGCTGTTTCCTTTAGCGGCATAATAAGGTAGTAGTAATATTAAACTAATAAGTTTATATTAAAAGTTACATTTACGCTTTAATATAGCGTACAGTTTTATAAGGTTAAAAATAATTGAATTAGTGTAATATTCTGATGTAAGCAACGGGGACATAAAAAAGCCGGTGTAGAAATACCGGCTCGTTCTTTAAAAGAAACTGTACTAATGAAAAGTTTTACCTTAAGCGGTATAAAATTTTATGCGGGTAAATCCTGACTTTTAGTTATTTAATAATTTTTATTGGTACAGCGAACAGTATTTCATTGTAATTATTTCTATTTCTTTTGTACAAGTTTTAAAAAAGGCGGCCAGTCATTCCATAACAGCCGCCTTGTTGGTTTCAGAGTGAGATTTATTGACTACTAT
This sequence comes from Ferruginibacter sp., assembly GCA_025350645.1. Taxonomy (GTDB): domain Bacteria; phylum Bacteroidota; class Bacteroidia; order Chitinophagales; family Chitinophagaceae; genus Ferruginibacter. The sequence goes on along the minus strand of JANXXM010000011.1, from coordinate 14,986 downwards.
TTAAAAAATATTTTATTGATAGTTATTTCTCCGCTGATATTGTTTTGTATTCTAATGTTATATACACCTGCGCCTAAATTGTTTCGCTGTATGCTGTGTATTTGACCCGGCTCTACATTTTGTATTTGCTCACTGCTTATTACCCTGCCTGTTACATCTGTTAGTTGCAGGCTGTATTTACCTTTTGCAGCAGCACCAAATTCAATATTTACAAAACCATCTGCCGGTATAGGATATATTTTTATATCAGCCTTTGCTAAAAGCCTTATAGCAATTACATTGCTGTAAGTAAATCTTCCATCTGCATCTAAAACTTTTAATCTTATATAATATAACGCAGCAGTAAAATTTGCAAGGGTATACTGGTAATTATTTGCAATGCCATTTAATGCAGGGGTAAAACCGCCATTCTTAAAATCTACAGCAGTGCTGTATTCAATTTCATACCGACTCACATTTATTTCACTACTAGTTTTCCATTTTAGCAAAATATCATTTCCTTTTCTTTCTCCTGTAAAATTTAAAAGAGAAACCGGAAGCACTGCAGAGGAACCCGTAGGAATAGTGTAAGTAGCAACATTGCTTATGTTGCCGTTGTTATCAAAGGCAGCATAATTAAAAATTACATTACCGTTATAGGTAGCTGATGGATCAAACTGAAGCGTAGCCATTTGAGCTGCTGTTAAAGAAAGCCCCGCCGTAACGGGCACTACAGAAGCACCATTGTTATAATACAATACTCCCTGAGACGCCGGTGGAATATTATTGATGATGTAAGAAGCTATTGATCCATCCGCATCTGTACTTACTAGACCTGGTATAGCAGTTGCAGCATTTGTATTGGGCATTTTAGGGGCTACTATGTTTTTTGATACCGGTGGCAAACCTGTAACCGGAATGGTATAAGTAGTAGCATTGCTTATTAAGCCGCTGGCATCGTTTGCATGGTAATTAAATACTACATTGCCTTGATAACCCGGAGCAGGATCGAATTGCAAGCTGGTTATTTGTGCAGGTGTTAAAACAATGCCCAATGGATTGGCAGCTAAAACCGCTGCAGTCAAATCTGCACGCCCGCCCGTACATGTAGCACCTGTAGGCGTTGCAGGGCAAGCTATACTTAAAATACCTTGCGAAACATCGGGTATTGATTGTATGGTATAAGTTGCAATTGCATTATCTGCATCTGTTGCTACAAGAGCAGGAATTGCAGTAGCACCATTTGTTTGTGGCATTGCAGGTGCTACAATTGCATTTGCTATTGGTGGTACTCCCGTTACAGGAATGGTATAAATTGCCCCTGCACTTGTAGCCCCTGTATTATCTTTTGTTGTATAAGCAAAATCTACCTTTCCTACAAAGCCTGGGGCAGGGTCAAATTTTAAAGTAGCTGCCTGTGCAGGTGTAAGTGTAAGCGTGTCCGTTATATCGGTAATGGTACCGGTACATGGGCTGGTACCATTACTGCAATAGCTAAGTACTCCTTGTAATACAGACGGTATCGATTTTAATGTATAGCTGGCAATCGTACCATCGGGATCAGTACCTGCTAAAGCAGGAATTACAGTTGGTCCATTGGTGCCTGGCATTGCGGGTGTAATAATGTTTTTTGCCACTGGTGGAATATTAGTTGCACCCGCCGAAACTGGTACTACATAATTTGAAACATTACTCAACAAACCTGTATTATCAATTGCGCCAAATTTAAACGAAACCAGGCCTGCATAACCAGTTGTAGGATCAAAACGCAGGCCCGCTGCCTGGGTTGGACTAAGGGCTATACCACTAGAGTCTGCTGCAAGCGTAGCTGCTGTAATATCTGCAAAGCCACCCGTACATGTAGCGCCTGCAGGTGTTGGGTTTAGAGCAGTACCGCAAGGAACACTTAAAATACCTTGTGATGGATCTGGCACACTAAATATTTTGTAAGAAGCTATGGTGCCATCAGCATCTGTGGCATTTATTCCATTAATAACTGTAGGCCCGGCAGTATTTATAAGTACTGCATTTATAGTATCTTTTGTAGCCGGTGGCTGTAGTTCTACTCTAATATTGTAGCTTGCCGCTGCACTTATATTACCTGTATTATCTGTACTGATATAAGTAAATGGGGCACTACCGCTAAAGTTTGTTGTCGGGGCAAATTTTAGTGTCGCTGCCTGTGCAGGTGTAAGTGATGTATTTGCTGCAATAGTTGTAAGAGTGCCTGTACAAGGGCTTGTGCCGTTGCTGCAATAAGATAGTACGCCCTGGCCTGCTGTTGGTATGGTTACAATGGTATAAGAGGCCACTGTACCATCTGCATCTGAGCCCGATAATGCAGGTATTGCAGTAGCCACTCCATTAAATGGAACCGTAGCATCTATATTTGTAGATACTGGTGGGTTATTAATAATCGGCAAACTGTAGGTAGCTGTATTACTTACTAAGCCTGTATTATCTGTAGCGGTGTATGCAAAATTTGCTGTGCCCGTAAAACCAGGTGCAGGGTCAAAAAATAATCTGGCAGATTCTGCTGGCGTAAGTACAGTATTTACTAAAATATCTGCAAAGCTACCTGTACAGGTTAAACCTGCTGGTGTACTGGGGCAGGATATTCTTAATATACCTGTTGCAGGCAAGGGTAAACTGGTAATTTTATAAGAAGATACTGTACCATCCAGGTCATTTGCCTGTAATGCAGGAATTGCGGTATTACCCAAGCTGTTGTTTAAAGACTGGCTGGTAATATTATCTGCCAGAGGAGGCCTTGTAATAGTTGCAGTTGCGGTTACAGGTACAGTATAATTAGCTGCATTGCTAATATTGCCACTGTTGTCTGTAGCATTATAATTAAATGTAGCATTTCCTGTAAAACCTGCAGCAGGGTCAAAACGCATTCCTGCTATTTGTGTAGCGGTTAAAGGAATACCACTTGGGTAATTGCCCAAAATCGTTGCAGTTAAATCTTGAAAACCCCCCGTACAGGTAGCACCAGTAAGTGTAGGGTTTGCTCCTGTGCCACAAGGTACACTAAGAACCCCTTGAGCCGCAGGAGGCAGTGAGGTTAGTTGATATGATGCTATGGTACCATCTGCATCAGATGAAATTAAACCTTGTATAGCAGTTGGGCCATTGGTATTAATCATACTGTTTTCCATAATATTATTGGAAACTGGTGGTTGAGCTACAATGGGTAATCTGTACGTTGCAATATTACTTGGGTTGCCGGCATTATCTGTTGCACTAAATGTAAACTGAGCAATGCCTGCAAAATTTGCCGAAGGGTCAAATCTTAACGTAGCCATTTGTGCTGGCGTAAGGGTAGTGTTAGCTATAATACTGGTAACTGTTCCCGTACACGGGCTTGTAGCATTGCTGCAATAAGAAAGTACACCCTCTGCTGCAGCGGGTATTGTTACAATTTTATAAGATGTTATTGTACCATCGGGGTCTGCTGCAACCAGGCCCGGTATTGCCGTTGCTGCATTGCCTTGTGGCATTGGAGTATTCGTAAAATTATCTGCCACTGGTGGAAATGATTGTGCTGAAATTGGTGGCGTTACTTTGGTAAACTGAATATCGCCAATAGTTACCGCCTGGTTACCTGGGTCGGTGCCTACTGCTGCTGCACCCGGACCCTGATCCCAATAAAGGGTAATCTGATTTACAGGTGAACTGTATTGCACAAATATTGTTGCGCCTTGCGTTACTGCCGATGTAGAATTTGCATTATAATTATTGGTAGATGATGAATTTCCATAAGCGGTATTTCCGTTGATTAATACAGTATCTACCCCAGTAATTGTGGGTTGAAACTTTGTTACTACAGGGTTAGCAGCTAATACTCCATTATTGGTTCCTGTAAAGGTAAACCGATCTACATAAGTAAGTGGAGTAGTTCTATCCATGTCACCCAAATAAAACTGTACATCTTTGACTGGCTGAGAAAATTTTATAGTGGTTGTAACATTATAGGTCATGTCTGTCCAATCCATAAAATAAGTTAAAGGACTAAACCCCGTACTGCCTGGTAAAAACCATGTAAGAGGAGTTGTAGTATTTGTAGAACCTATTTTAGGGGTTTGAAATTGAAAGTAATTACCATTATTTGTGGCCGTAGTACTATTGTTGGTAGTATCTTGGCCTACAGGGCGACTGCTGTTATGAATATCTACGGTAACATTTACATTAGAGCCTCCTAAATTATAGGCGGTATCCTTAAATGTTTTATTTTGAAATGTTCTGGGTGTACCTCCCCAGATAGTTCCTCCCCAATGAAGGTTGTAAGTTTGGCTTTTAGATTGAAAAGTGCTACCCAATAAAATGCCGAGGAATAGTAAAATTTGAATTTTCATGATTTGAATTTAGTCTTTAAAGACCATTTTTAAAAAGGATATTAATTATTTTTGGATTTTATTTGTCTGCATGTTCTTTTTTGCAGAAAATTATGTTGAAAGGTAAAATGAATGGAAGCTATCCCATTTTCCCAATATAGTTTTATACTAGGCAGTTATGCAAAATATAGCTCCCGAACATCTTACCAGTTTGCTCTTTTGAAATTTGCCTTAATCATAAAACTGAATAAATGTTAAGTTTTAAATTTATTTGAACAACTACTACATTCTATAGATTGAGTAGAGATTTCTATGATCATCGTAAATTGTTTTTTTGTTTTTAAAAATATTTTTGCGGATATTTAAGTAAAGTAAAAAATATTTTGTAAGCAGTTGTAACAAAACTTAACACAAGTCCATAATTTTTATTGTGTGATTACTCATATTTATTTTTCCTTCATATTTCATTTTTTTTAAAAGCCGGGATACTACCTCCCGGGAAGAATTAAGACTATCCGCAATTTCCTGGTGGCTTATCTGCAGGTTGTCTGTCTTCTGTATTTTGGTATATCTTTTAAGAAAAAATATTACACGGCTGACCAATTTTTTGAAAATTATATTATTAATTAAATTTATATATAAATAATTCGATTTTAGAGCCATCTCCAAAATATATTTATACCATTCGTCGTATTTTTTTGTAAGCATGTCTTTATCATCATAACGCATAAGGAGGATGTGTTTATCTTCCAATGCACTAAATCCCAGTATAGAAAATTTGTAAAACTCAGGAGTACCCTCAGTTATTGATAATCCAAAGCTATCACCTTCTTCCAAAAAGCCAATTACAAATTCCTTCCCTTCTTCATTTTCCTGGTAAATTTTTAATGAACCTTTTAAAATTATATGTACAGCGCTTACAAATTGCCCTTTTCTTAAAAGTATTTTATTTTTTTATAAATTTTTGCTACACTGCATCTTTGTATCTCCTCTTTTAAAAGCGCATTATAAAATTGGGGAAAGCATTATTTATCATAGTTTGACATAAAATATTACTATCAACGGAAGAATGTGATATGTAGTTTTGGAATGGTAACAATTAAATAAAACAGATTTGTGTAAATAAACGTCTTATTATTTTGTTTATTACAAAAAGAGTAAAACTTTCGTGTCATAATAACGTAATAATTTTTTGCAAAGGTTTGCGATAACGGTTGTTTAAAAACAAAATAAAATATCAGGTTATCTTACAAATCTTTTGTGTTAAAAAATATACATTTGACAAATTTTTTAAAATATATAAGTTATTACCTAAATAATTTATATACCAAAATTTCTTTAAAATCAATAAATATTTACCAAAATGAAAAAATCTACCATAATAATCTTAGCAATCTATTGCCTGGGGATTACTAAAAGCCATGCACAAGTATCTGGCACTGTCTTCAAAGACTTTAATTTTACTGGTACACGGGAACTGGTAGCCTTTCCAATAGAGCCGGGCGTTTATGGTGTATTAGTAAAAGCATACAATGCAGCAGGAGCTCAATTAGGAATTACAAAAACCTCAGATGCAAATGGTGCATATAATTTTACTGCCGCGGAAATTCCTTCGGGCACAGCAGTTAGAATTGAGTTTACGCCACTCAGCGGTAGTTTCGATTCTAAAACAGGAACACAAAATGGATCATCTGTCCAGTTTTTAACTGCACCCTCCAATACTGTGAACTATGCTATATCCAGCCAGGAATGGTATTCTCAATCAGCTAATCCTTTTTTAGCTACCAATGGTTTTACCAATGGTGATGCTATAAGCAGCGGTGCAGGAAGCGCAGGAGTTAATCCTAATCTATATATTTTTCCATACAATATGGGCGATGGCGCAGGTAACCCTGATGATGGTGGTACTACCCGAAGAAGACCAAACAGCGAACTGGGTTCGGTATATGGCTTAACTTATCAGCGTACAACCCGTACATTATTAATGGCTGCTTACGTAAAGCGTCATATTGGTTTTGGTCCCAATGGCATTGGGGCTATTTATCAAAGTACCGTAGATGGTACAGGTGTTCCCAGTGCAGCTACACTTTTGGTAGATCTCACCTCTATTGGAATTAATGTAGGTACAAACCCACATACCGGTCTTCCAACACAATCTAATACCCGAAATGCAGATCCAAATACTTTTGCCGCAGTAGGCAAAACAGGAATAGGAGGAATGGACTTAAGTGAAGATGGTAAAACATTGTATGTGGTAAATATGTTTCAAAATAAACTGCACAAAATAAATGTAGGTACGCCGCTTAAAACAACTTTTACAGCGGCAGATGTAACAGGTAGTTTTAATATTACCGGGCCGGCAGGTTCGCTAAACTGGCACCCCATGGCATGTAAAGTAGCCAATGGCAAAGTGTATGTAGGGGGGGTGTATGTAGCTGAAAAAGTTACAACACATAACTTAGCTTTAGATACAGTGGGTTCAAGAGGTATTGTGTATGAATTTGACCCGGCCACCAGTGTTTTTACACAAGTATTGAGCTATCCATTTAATTATAGAAGAGGTTTTTCAAATTCAGATTATAGATTTCCTTTTAAATGTAACTGGTGGTGTGCATGGCAAAACAATGGTGCCGGTGGTACTGGCGATCCGCTACAAGCAGATTACAATACAGCAAACGGTGTATTTACAGGGGGTATTTATTACCCTCAACCAATGCTGAGCGATATTGAATTTGATGTAGATGGCAGTATGATTATAGGAATAAGAGATAGGTTTGGTGATCAAATTGGTTATCAAAATGTATCTACCGATAACCTTCCTGGCGCAGGTGGTTTTGCTGCCTCACCTAATAACTGGTTTAGAGGGCTTACCTCCGGCGAGGTATTAAGAGCAGGAAAAAATTTAGCAGGTGCTGCTTATACTATTGAAAACAGAGGGCAGGTTACCAATCTTGGTGTTACAACAGGCACATTGGACCAGGTGGGTGCAGGCAATACCGTTAACGCAGGTACTTGGAACCCAACAGCTACAACGCCTTGGGGTGGACAATATGGCCCAGGCTGGGGTGGTACAGGTGCGGGAAATGCGGGTGGACCAAACCAAGGTACGCAAGGTGGCTACTTTTACTTTAACCATAATTTTAGTACAGCAGGTACGGGTACAAATGGTTTAGGTACCGCTACAACATTAAATGGAACAGCAGGTGCAGCTATTAACGCTCATTATATGAAAACACTTGGTACACTTGCATTGTTGCCGGGGGCAAATGAAGTAGTTACTAATTTAATGGATCCGGTAAATACAGCATTTGCCAACGGAGCTGCAAGAATGATAAACAGTGGAGCCAATGCAGGTAATATGGCGCAACGTTTACAATTGGTAGCAACTACCACCGGCGACCCTACTAATGGTGGCAAATCAAATGGTATGGGAGATTTAGAATTGCTTACCGATTATCAGCCTATTGAAGTGGGAAACAGGGTATGGGACGATGCAAATGGAAATGGAATACAAGATGCAGGAGAAGCGGGTATAGGTGCAATTACTGTTGAATTATGGACCCCAGGTGTAGACGGAATTTTTGGGAATGCAGATGATGTAAAAGTGGCAACAGCTACTACTGCAACATCCGGAGATATTGGTTCTTACAATTTTAATACCCTTACAACTAATGATGCCCGCAAGCCAGTTTCGTGGACAGGCGTTACAGCCGATGCCATTTTAGCCGGGTTTGATTATCAGATAAGAGTACCTTCAGCACAAGCAAACTTAACCACACCAGGTTACAAAATAACCCAGAGTAATAATAATACCAATGGGCTGGATAATATAGATAATGATGCTATCTCTCTCACTACAGCAGGAGGAATTAATAGTGCAGTTATAGATTTTAATACCACAGGCACCAACCATAATTTTGATATTGGATTTACCAAACCCGCCTCTCTGGGCAACAGAGTATGGCTGGATAATGGTACAGGAGCAGGTGGCGTAGCTAATGATGGTTTACAAAATGGTACAGAACCAGGCGTTGCAGGTATAACAGTTACTTTGTTTAACGCTACAGGCACTGTAGTTGGCACCACCACCACAGATACTTATGGCAACTACTTATTTAGTAATTTAGCACCGGGTAATTACACCGTAGGTTTTACACTCCCCCCAAATTATACTTTTACCACACAAACAAATACAGCAGATGATGGTAATACCACAGGCACAGGTGCAACTGCCAGTTCAATAAACGGCAGCGATGTAAACGTAACTACAGGTATAACATATACAATTACACTAAGTAATGGCGAGAACAATAACAATATAGATGCAGGCTTAATATTTACGAGTCCCACACTTCCAAATAGTATTGGCGATAAAGTATGGTTTGATGCAAATGGCAATGGTACAAATGATGGAGGTGCTGCAGAACCTGGTGTAAGTGGCGTAACGGTTACACTTTACGATGCTACAGGAACTAACATAATAGCCATTACCACTACAGACGTAAATGGCAATTACATTTTTAATAATTTGCCAGCTAACACCAATTATATTATTGGTATAACGCCACCAGCCGGAACAATTATAACGGGAACAGCTAATACAGTAGATGCTGCAAATGCAAGTACCAATTGTGATGTGAATGCTACAATAGGCGCAGTAAATTATGGTAGAACACCCACAGTAGTTAATACCGGTGCAGCAGGTACACAAATAACAGGAATAGATGCAGGTATTAAAAACGATCCTAAAAGTGCATTGGGAGATTTTGTATGGAATGACCTGAACAGAGATGGAATACAAGACGCAGGCGAACCAGGCATACCAGGTGTTGCCATGCAATTGTATAATGCCGGCGCAGATGGATTGATAGGAACTGCAGATGATGCACTACTATCTTCTACTACTACCGATGCAAATGGATATTATATTTTTCCTAACCTGGACCCGGGTAAATATTTTGTAGTAGCTACAAGACCTGCAGGATATACCAATACATTAAAAAATGCAGGTACAGATGTTACAAAAGATTGTGACTTTGCCAACCAGGCTGCTGGCACTTATGCAGGTAAAAGTGTTTCTGGTGTAAAAACATTATTAGCCACAGCGGGTGGTCTTACAAGAGATATGACTATTGACCTTGGCTTATACAATAACGCAGCTATAAATACTTTAAATACGCTGGGCGATAAAGTATTTAATGACATTAACAGGGACGGACTGCAAACTGCAGGCGAGCCTGGTGTACCAAACGTAACTGTAAGATTATTAACAACTGCAGGGGCTCCCGTTAATAACCCTGCCACAGGCAAACCTTATGTTACCATAACGGATGCTAGCGGCAACTACAAATTTGTGGATCTTGCCGATGGTAATTACATTGTAGAATTTGCAAACATTCCGGCTTCTTATAGCTTTACGGGTAAAGATGCCAGCGGAACAGGAAACGCAGGAAGTGCAACTGATGGAACAAATGACAGTGATGCTGATGGGGTAACAGGAAGAACAAGTATAATAAGTGTGGATGCTACCAGTGCAAGTGCAACGAGTGTAAATATTACTAATGTAGATGCGGGCATAAACCAAGGTACACCAGCCGGTAAAGGAAGCCTGGGTAACAGGATTTGGTATGACCTTAATAACAATGGAATACAAGATGCTAATGAACCAGGTGGAGTAGGTGGTGGTACAGTAAGTTTATATAAAGATGCAAATGGCGATGGTATATTGTCTGGAGCAGAGCTTACTGCAGTGGCTACCACTACAACCAATGCGCTGGGCGAATATCTTTTTGGGGGGTTAGATGCAGGATCTTACCAGGTAGGATTTAGCACTTTACCAACAGGGTATACGCTATCTGCAAAAACGCAGGGTACAGATATTACAAAAGATAGCGATGGCAATCCTTTCAATACTTCTGTAAATGGAAATACTGCAGGAGCCGGAACTAGTTTTACAGCTTTAATAAGTTTGGCTACGGGCGAAGATAATTTGAGTGTGGACCTGGGATTAGTGCCTGCAACTGGTACAAATACACTGGGTAATTTTGTATGGAACGACAATGGACAAGGTGGGGGTACCGCTTCAAACGGTATACAGGATGGTACAGAAGCTGGGGTGCAAGCCGTGATGGTGACTTTGCAAAATGCAGATGGTAGCCTATACGATAAAGACCCTGTAACCGCAGGAGTGCAGCCCTACATAACAGTAACTGATGCAAGTGGTGCATATTTATTTGCAGGATTGCCAGATGGCAATTATAGGGTTACTTTTAGCAACCTGCCTGCTGGCTTTACCTTTACTGTAAAAGATGCAACTGCCGAAGCAGTAGGTACAGACAGTGATGCAGATCTTGTAAGCGGTATTACAGGAGTGTATGATTTAGATGCAGCGGGTATTTCTGCTACAGGTATAAATGAAACAAAAGTAGACGGAGGTTTAATAAGTACAAGAGCATCGCTGGGAGATCTTGTATGGCTGGATAGCAATGGCGATGGTATTAAAGATGCAACAGAAGCAGGTATAAGCGGTGTAACAGTTACATTATATGCAAGCGATGGAATAACAGTGTTAGCTTCTACGGTTACCGATGCTAACGGTAAATATTTATTTCCTAATGTAACTCCAGGCAGTTATATTTTGGGCTTTAGCACAGTGCCGGGCAACCTGGAATTTACTAAACAAAATACACCGGGCGATAATGGTAACAATACGAATAGTGATGCAGATGTAATAACAGGAAAAACAACAATCATTGTTTTAACAGCAGGAGAGAATGAGTTCACCATTGATGCAGGATTAAGACCAAAGCAGGTAGCAAGTGTAGGAGATTTTGTATGGCTGGATAAAAACGGGAATGGCACGCAGGATGTAGGCGAGCCGGGTGTACCGGGTGTATTGGTAACGCTGTATGATGCGACTAATAATGTATTGGGTACAGCAGTTACAGATGGTAATGGCAATTATTTAATAAGTAATGTGCCTCCGGGTAATGGCTATTATATCATATTTAGTAACAAGCCAGGTACCGCTACATTTACTACACAAACTTCTGATGTAACCCCTGGGGATCTCACGAAAGGCAGTGATGCAAATATAAGTACAGGAAAAACAGCTTCATTTAACCTGGCAGCAGGGCAATATTTGAACACAGTAGATGCGGGCTTGCAAAATGTACAGCTATTACCACTGCAGGGGCTGGAGCTTACTGCAACATTAAAGGCTGCAATAACAACAGTAAAATGGATAACGCTAAACGAAATAAACAGCAGTCGTTTTTATGTGGAACGTAGTGTGGACGGACGCAATTTTACAGCTATTGGCAATGTGGCTGCAGCAGGAAACAACAGTGGCAGCTTAACTTATAATTTTACCGATGATGTAAGTACGGTACAAAAATATCCGGTAATTTATTATCGTATAAAAGCCGTAGATGCAGATGGTAGTTTTAGTTACAGTAATATTGCTACCGTAAAACCAGCAAGCAGTGGTAGTATAATTATATGGCCAAACCCTGTAGCAGATAAAGCCAATGTGAGTATACTAAGTACAGATGCCGGAAACATACAACTAAGGCTGATGGATTACACAGGTAAAACAATACTTGTTAGAAACTATGCCGTGGTAAAAGGCAATAATCAGCTAGAGGTCACCAATTTGAGCAACCTTGCAAAAGGAATGTACATTCTGCAAATAACTACAGTAAACGGAACAGATAAACTTGCAGAAAAATTAATAAAGAAATAGAATAAAATATTCAATTTTAAAAACTGCTTTCCATAAAAAGAAAGCAGTTTTTTTATGTATACTTTTTAAAAAAAAGAACCTGACTTTTATTAAAATAAATAAAATGAAATACAGTTTTACCAGGTTATACTTGTCGGTTTATCTATTTCCGCTTTGCCCTTGCTTCCATTATATTTGCATACTTAAAAAAGCATTATGTATAACAACCGTACCAAAATAAACGCACTCCTCACCGGCGATAATATTGATTTTGAAACCACTGTAATGGGCTGGGTACGTACATTTAGAAATAACCAATTTATAGCCGTAAATGATGGTAGCACCAACAATAATATACAAGTGGTAATAGCATTGGATTTACTGGATGATGCCACTCAAAAAAGAATAACTACCGGCGCCTGTATAAAAGCGACAGGGCAAATAATAGCATCGCTGGGTAAAGGACAAAAGGTAGAATTAAAAGCCACCTCTATAGAAATATTAGGGGATAGCGATGCAGAAAAATTTCCTTTGCAGCCTAAAAAACATTCGCTGGAATTTTTAAGAGAGATAGCGCATCTTCGATTTCGTACCAACACCTTTGGTGCAATATTTAGGGTACGCCATAGCCTGGCATTTGCAATACACCAGTTTTTTAATGACAAAGGTTTTGTGTATTTACATACACCAATAATTACAGGCAGCGATGCAGAAGGCGCAGGAGAAATGTTCCGGGTAACTACTTTACCAATAGACGGTACGGCAGCAAAAAACGATGATGGCAGTATAAATTTTAAAGAAGATTTTTTTGGAAAAAGTACGAACCTCACAGTAAGTGGGCAATTGGAAGGAGAACTTGCAGCACTTGCCTTTAGTGATATTTATACTTTTGGCCCCACGTTTCGGGCAGAGAACAGCAATACTGCACGCCACCTTGCAGAGTTTTGGATGATAGAACCCGAAGTAGCTTTTAACGACCTGGAAGATAATATGAACCTTGCGGAGGAATTTATAAAATACATTATAAATTATGCCCTTGTTCACAACAAAGAAGATATTGCTTTTCTTGCCCAGCGCCTTGAAGAAGAAGAAAAACAAAAACCCGTGGCAGACCGCAGCGAAATGGGGCTGCAACAGAAACTGGATTTTGTGGTAAACAACAATTTTGAAAGACTTACGTACACAGAAGCCATTAACATTTTAAAGAACAGCAACCATAATAAGAAAAAGAAATTTCAATACCTTATAGACGAGTGGGGCACCGACCTGCAGAGTGAGCATGAGCGCTACCTGGTAGAAAAACATTTTAAAAAACCGGTGATACTTACAGATTATCCCAAAGAAATAAAATCGTTTTACATGCGCCTTAATGAAGATGGAAAAACGGTTGCAGCAATGGATATACTTGCCCCCGGCATTGGCGAAATCGTAGGCGGCAGCCAGCGGGAAGAGCGCTACGAAAACTTAGTTGCCCGCATGAAAGAAATGAATGTACCACCCGAAGAACTGGACTTTTACTTAGATACCCGTCGCTTCGGCTCCTGTGTACATGCGGGCTTTGGGCTAGGCTTTGAAAGGCTGGTACTTTTTGTAACCGGCATGACGAATATACGGGACGTAATCCCTTTTCCCCGATACCCGAAAAGTGCGGCGTTTTAAAAATAAAATTTATGTTGTGCAAAATAGTTGGGAGAGTGAAAAATAATTCTTTTTTTAGTAACAATCATCTTATTACATCAAAGTGCAAATAACAGGCAAACTGATTTTTAAAGAAGAACATTTGGGAGGACTGGATTTTTTGAGAACGCTTGCTATTTGCCTTGTTTTTATTTTTCATTACCAAGGAGGCAATTTTTATGACTCAGTATATCATATTATAAGTTTTGGATGGACCGGTGTTGATTTATTTTTTGTGCTAAGCGGGTACCTTATAGCCAGGCAATTATTTAGTGAAACACAAAATAAAAATAAAATTTCTATAAAAAGATTTTATATAAAAAGATCTTTCAGAATTTTACCGGCATATTTTTTTGTATTGTTATTATACATTTTTATTCCATTATTTAGGGATCATCCTGTTATTTCGCCCGTATGGAAATCTGTTACATTTACACAAAACATAGGTCTGGATCCGAATGTTTATAATGCATTTACGCATGCCTGGTCATTATGTATTGAGGAGCAATTTTATCTTTTTTTTCCGGCAATCATTTTGTTACTCGTGATCTGGAAAGCACAAAAAAAAGTATTCTATATTATTCTTGCTTTATTTTTATTTACCATTTTTTTCAGGTATTATTTATGGACAAACTATTTGGATCCTTTGAAAGTTCCTGTAGAAGAACAAGGGAATTTTTGGGTAACCTGGATTTATTATTTCACTATTTCCCGGCTTGATGGTCTTTCAACCGGTATTACCATTGCAGCCGTGTTTGAATATCTCCCTTTTTTTAGAGAAAAAATACTTAAAAAAGGGAATATAATTTTTGTTATTGGATGTGGTATTTTGCTGGGTGCATATTTTTTGTGTGAACACAGGGCATCGTTTAACGCATCAGTTTTTGGTTTTTCGGTTTTATCTATAGGCTATGGTTGCTGGGTTACTGCAGCTCTTTGTCCTAATTGCTTTTTGTATAAAATAAATTTTACAGTTTTCAAAATCACGGCAATTTTATCTTATTCAGTTTATTTATGCCATAAAGCAATATGTCATTTATGCCATGTTTATTTTAGCAGGCATGGCGTTGATGAGGAAGGAAATGTAATGTTGTCTATATGCATTGCTGCCACCGTTATTGCAGCAATTATTATTAGATATTTTGTAGAAAAACCTTTTTTAATGCTGCGGGATAAAATTATTATGAAGATGAAATAATATGCTTTTGTAAGTTCAATTAATAAGTGCAACAAATAGGTTTCATCTTCTTTTGAGGGGTACCCCTCAAAA
>JANXXM010000007.1 GCA_025350645.1 Ferruginibacter sp. | reverse complement strand
ATGAAAAATAAATATTACGCTGACTACGCAACTTTTGAGCAAGCTGTTGAAACCTTTTTCACACAATTTGAAAGTAGAATAGAAGATTTAAAATCTTTGTTGAATTTTAAATTCGGAATTATTAAAGCAAATTAGTATAATGTAAATATTTACATGAATACTAATAATCAAATTTGTTATTACTGTTACAAAATAAATCTCATAAAAAAACCGCCAAAAGATTTGAGCGGTTTTTTTACAGTATGAATAAAATTATTTTTTTATTCTTTAATCAATTTCACTACTTCACCATTTTGAAGTTTCAATAAATAAATGCCGCTACTATAGTTTTCCATAACTACAAAAGTAAATTTCTGTGTGATATTGAATACCCGCAAAATTTTTCCATCAATATTTGAAAGTATTGCTTTTGTATTTAATAACCCGTTTGTATTTATCTGCAGCGTTGCATTGTTATTTATAGGGTTAGGATACACTAAAGAAGATGCAATCTCCTTATCATCCAGAATAATAATGTTTGAATATACAAACCTTCCATTATTTTCAATTATTCTAAGCCTGTAATACACTTTACCAGCTACTTTATCAATGTCTTTATAAGAGTAAACCGATCCTGCAGCATTTCCGTTAGCAGTAACAGACGCCAGGTCTCTAAATGTTCTACCGTCAAAAGACCTTTCAATTGCAAAATGATTTGTATTTATTTCGTTACCTGTTTTCCAGTTTAATTGGTTTATTTCGCTAGTGCGCAATCCACTAAAGCTAATCAAATTCAATGGCAAAGTTCCAGCAAATGATTTTGCAAAAAAACCACTAAATCCTGTCACATCAAATTTTACTTCCCATCTTGCAGCGCTGGTATTCCATACAATATTTGCATCTACGGGATCTATGGAAGATACTGTACCAGTATAAGAGCCCGGTAAGCCTGTACCATCATTACTTGTACCGCTACGCTTTTCAATTAGCAACCTGTTTATACCAGCTACATCAGCAGGGCTGGTAGGTAATTTAATACTGTTTACCGCATTAAAATCATCGAACTCCTGTTGCGTAAAATAAAGGGTAATAGTTGCTGTGGCTGTTGTAGCATTTGCAGCAGGCGTAATCTCATAATGTCTTTTTACAAAAGTAGGAGGCTGTGTTCCTTCAATCCAAACTTGTGCAGCTGTACTTCCTGCAAGAGGGCTGGCACCATTTGGCGTAACATTCGTAATTAAATTTGTACAAAAAGTACTAAAGTTGGTAGAGCCGGATACCGTTAAAGTTTGTGATACATTGGTAGTAGCAATAAGCGGAGAATTTGTAACTGGTGAGCCAGCCAGCCAGTTGGAACTTGTACCTGTTAAAGCAAAATTATTAAGCGTACCATCTATACCAGGCGTGGGAGAACTGTTTATTAATGTGGTAACTCCCGCATTATTTCCTCCGGCAACACCCTGGTTAAATTTATAGTAAGCTACCAATCCTGTTTCATTACCCGCTAATTCACAATTTTTTCTGTTGTTTATTTCTGTAGCAGTTAATGCAGAATTCCAGATGCGAACTTCGTCTATTGAGCCATCTAAAAAAGCAGCAGGGTTATTACCCAAGTCGTAAGAACCAAGTATTACATTTCGTCCGTTAGGGAAATCCAGTACTGACGTGTTGGTTGAAATCAACACACCGTCTTTATATAATTTCATTGTTGTGGCAGGTGCATCGTAGGTAACTGCTACATGATACCAGGTATTTAATTGTAGCTGCACAACATCTTGTACAGCATTATATACTCCATTATGACCACCACTTAAAATGCGGTTAGGTGCCCAAAAAGCATGCCTCCCATTAAACTCGCCACCAGAAATTATATTATTATATTGAGTGGCATTACTATTTATATTTACCCATGCTTCTTTGGTATAGCTTGCAGTTAAAATGTTGCCGCACTGCACATAATCATCTACTCCATCAAAACTTAAATGTGTACCCGTTTGTGCATAGGAAAAAGAATGAGTGAATGCAAGAAACAAAATACCAGCAATGTATTTTGAGAAGGTTAAGTAAATTTTTTTCATAATGGTTTTTTTTAATTGAGGAAACGTAATAGAAAAATAAATCAAAATGCAAATTAGTAAAAACAGATTAATATCAATTTGTTTTTATTGTGATGACGTTTTTTATTTTTTTTAATAAAATTTTTTTATTTAAAAACATTCCATTAGTTTTACTGTCTAAGAAATAAATCTCGCTTTACGAGATATAAGTATCCTCAAAAAAACCATTACTATCTTCCTTTACCTGGGAATTACGCCCACACCAATATTTCACTGAATTATTGCTTGTTTATTATTAAAAGAAAAATTAATAGTCTTTAATTATTTAATTAATACTAAAGCTTATTGTAAATAATTACCAAATTAAGGAAGGTATGCGAAAATCTATATTAACCATTGAGGATTCAAAAGCATTGAATAGCGTATTCAATACAATTTTTAAAAAGGAATTTGAAGTGTCCTCTGTCAGTAATCATTTTCAGGCTTACAGGCATTTACAATCCAATCTTTTTAGCGATCTTATTATCATAAACATTGCAGATTCAAGCTCAGATAATTTTCAATTTTTGAAGCATAGTGCTACAAGCAGCCTTTTTTGCAACATACCAAAAGTGGTTATTTCAAAATCGACTGATGCAAATCTTAAAAGAGAAACAATGAACCTTGGTGCATCTTTTTTTCTGAGTATGCCATTTGATCCAATAATGCTGTCCAGAAAAGTAAAAGAAATAATGTTTGAAAAAGACAAGATATTTCAAAATTAAAATTGCAGCTTATCCAAATATTTTAAAGTAACGAAAACCTGATTAAAAAGAATATCCGATTTTTTTTACTAAGCAATTTTTAAAACATGGCCCTTATCAATTCCGTAAATAACGCAGATTTTATTGATTATACTTTGTGTGAAGAGCCCGGTTATGCCAGCTTTTTATTTATATCCGACGAAAATATTAATCACCGGTTACAGGATAATTATTATGGAACTATTAGCAGTGTATTTGATTTTGAAGCAGCAAAATTATATTTAAAGAAACTTCCACTGAATGATCTGCCTGGTTTAATTATCATAAATATTTCTCTCAATATTCTGGATTTAAATAGTTTCAGAATATGGTTATCAGAAAATTTTGCACCTCCTATCCCTATAGTTTATGAAGAATGTTCTTTAAAACCATCAGAACTTAAAGTATTGTTTCAGTTAAAACTAATTGATGACGTTATAAAAAATGACTATGACAGTATATTGCTTAATAATAAAGCAACATTTTTAAATCAGTTGTTATCTTTTGCGCCTCAGGCTGCTATTAAACATAACAAACTTTCCGAAAAAATTATTGAGCCATTAAAAATACTTTTCTTTAAAAGATTATTTGATGTTATTATCTCTTTATCGTTAATAATTTTACTCTCTCCGTTATTTTTATTATTAGGATTAATTGTAAAATTAACCTCAAAAGGACCAGCAATTTACAGATCAAAAAGAGCAGGAGAAGGATTTAAGGTATTTGATTTTTACAAATTCAGAACAATGGATATTGATGCTGAAAATAAAGTGCAAGCTTTAATATCGCAAAATTTATATACTTCTTCCGAAGGTGATCCGTTGTTTTTTAAAGTATCCAATGACCCTAGAATAACAAAGATTGGCGGTTTTTTAAGAAACACTAGTTTAGATGAATTACCTCAGCTTTTTAACGTACTCAAAGGTGACATGTCTATTGTAGGCAATCGTCCTTTACCTTTGTACGAAGCCAATTCTCTAACCACTAGTGAATGGGCAGAAAGATTTATGGCTCCTGCAGGCATTACCGGCCTCTGGCAGATTTCAAAAAGAGGAAAAGCTGATATGAGTAATGAAGAAAGAATATTACTTGATATAGATTATGCCCGCAACAGATCTATAAGAGGCGATTTTAAAATTCTTTTCAGCACCCCCTCTGCTTTGATACAAAAACAAAATCACTAATATTTTATCCAACATTTTTACCAAACTATTTTACACTAATGAAAACGTATAAAACAGAAAATCCTTTTGTTTCCATAGTAACATTAAACTGGAACGGATTAGGTGTAACGCTGGAATTTTTGGAAAGCATGAAACTTTCAACATATAAAAACTATGAAATTATTGTTGTTGATAATGGATCTGACATTGACCCTACAGAAGCAATAAATGCCGGTAACTACTACAATACAAAAGTTGTAAAAAGCCCTGTTAACCTTGGTTCTGCCGGCGGTAATAACTTTGGTATGCGTCATTGCAGGGTGAACTATGATTTTTGTTTTCAGCTTAATAATGATGCGGAAATAACACCAGATCTTATTGAAAAATGCCTTGAGCCTTTTTATACCGATTCATCTATTGGTGTTGTGTGCCCAAAAATAAGATTTTACGATAAACCAGATGTAATACAATATGCCGGATTTAATAAAATGAACATGCTTACTGGTAAAACAACCGCTGTAGGCAGCTTGGAAGTGGATAACGGGCAGCACGATGTATCTGGCTACACACACCTTGCACATGGGTGCGCTATGATGGTAAAAAAAGAAGTGATAGAAAAAGTGGGTATGATGGCCGAAAAATATTTTGTTTATTATGATGAAACAGACTGGAGCGCACGAATTATAAAAGCTGGTTATAAAATTTATTATCAGGCACAAGGCCTTTGCTTTCATAAAGAATCTATGAGTATGGGCAAAGAAAGTCCTCTAAAGGTTTACTATATGGCAAGGAACAGGCTTTTCTTTACAAGAAGAAACGGAACCTGGCTACAATTAGTTGTGTTTATTGGCTTTTTCAGTTTTTTAACTATACCAAAAACAGTTTTAAAATTTTCATTGAAAAAAGAATGGAAACATTTAAAAGCATTTGTAAACGGAGTAACATGGAACTTAAAAAACAGCAAATATTCCCCTCAGTAAAAAATTAAAGGCAAGCCAAAATAAGACAATAAAAAAATGTATTTTGATGTTTATATAAGAGGATATAATGGAAGAAAAGCATAAAATCAAAGTACTGGAATGCATAAGGCAGGGGCAGATAGGTGGTGGCGAAAGCCATTTACTTAGTTTGTCAGAAAATTTGAACAAAAATATTTTTGAGCCTGTAGTGCTATCTTTTACTGATGGCCCAATGATTAATTTGCTCAATAAAATGAACATTGATACTACCATTATCTATACAGAAAAACCTTTTAATTTTTTTATCTGGAAAAAAGTTCGTGCTTTTATAAAAGAGAAAAAAATAGAGCTTATTCACGCACACGGAACAAGAGCTAATTCCAATGTTTATTGGGCTGCACAATCTTTAAAAATTCCGCTTATTTACTCTATTCATGGATGGTCCTTTCACGATAACCAAAAATCTTTCATAAAAAAAATAAGAGTATACAGCGAAAAATTTTTAACCTCCAAAAGCAGGATTAATATCTCCGTATCTGAATCCAACAAACAAACCGGAATAAAAAATATTAAATCTTTTTCTTCAGTAGTAATAAATAATGGAATAGATCAGCAAAAATTTAATCCTGCCAAAACATTTAAAAATGTAAGAAAAGAACTGGCAATTAATGAACAACAAATTGTTTTGCTATTTATTGCAAGGTTTACATCGCACAAGCAACCGCTTACACTTATACATGCATTTGCAAAAGCTCTAAAAGAAATACCGGGTTTGCTGTTACTTATGGTAGGCGAAGGGGATGAAAAAGATGCTGCATTGCAGTTAGCAAAAGAATTATCTATACAAAACAATATTATTTTTGAACCCTTTAGGCAAGATGTGCCAGATGTATTGAATGCAGCCGATATTTTTATATTACCTTCCCTCTGGGAAGGTTTGCCAATTGGATTATTAGAAGCTATGAGTATGGGAAAAGCAGTAATAGCAAGTAATGTAGATGGAACCTGCGAAATAATTAAAGATAAATATAATGGTTGTTTAGTACCATTAAATAATTTACAAAACGAACTGGCGGAGAAAATAATATTATTGGCCAATGATGCGGAGCTAAGACAACAATATGGCAGCAACGCAATGGAAACTGTAAAAAACCGTTTTAATGCAGCAACCATGACAAAACAGATTGAAGATATCTATACCAGTTTACTTAAATAATTTTTACCCTTACAAACAATGGAATTTAAGCGCATAGCAGATATTAAACGATTACAGTTTATTATAAACACTCTGCAAAATAATTTGCCTGCGGGAGCCGTGGTGCTGGATGTAGGTTGTGGTAATGGCGTAATATCCCGCAGCCTGGGTGCGCAAGGTTTTAATGTATATGGCATTGATGTAAGCAATAAAGCTATAAGCAAAGCGAAAGAATTAAACAAATACAGCAATGTAAATTTTGATGTGATAAGTGCAGAACAATTAATTGATGATGGCAAAAAATACAATGCAATAATTTGCAGCGAAGTACTAGAGCATTTAAACAAACCCGGTGATTTATTAAAAACATTGCACCAGTCATTAACAGACAATGGAGTGCTTATTGTAACAGTACCAAATGGTATGGGCCCCAGAGAATTATTGGTGACCAAACCTGTAATATGGCTGCAAAAAAAAGATAACTTTTTATGGCATGGCATTTTGAAAATTAAAAAATTGTTTGGCTATACCGGCACCACTGCACAATCTGATGCAAGCGACCTTACGCATATTCAATTTTTTACTAAAAAAGCCATTGGTGATTTAGCCAAAAACAATAATTTTAAAATTACAAAATTTGGCAAAACAAATTTTGTAGAAGATGTTTTTCCATTCTCTATTTTGAGTAAGCGAATTACTTTTTTGCAAAAAATGGATTGTGCCATTGCAGAAATATTACCTTATGGCTGCACAGGAGGGTTTGTAACCGTATGGCAAAAAAATATTTACTAAATGGATGTATTACTTCTTGCACTTAAATATTTATTCTACGCATGCAATTGCCTGGTTGCATTTTATTTTTTACTACCAGTAGTACTTTTTATTTTGCATTATATTTTTAAGGGCAATGCAGGAAATAATTATATAAGCCGCTATAAAAAAACTACTGATAAAGATTTTGATTTTGCCGCAATCATTACTGCACACCAGGATACAAGATTTATTGCCCCATTGGTAGATTCTTTTTTGAAACAGCAGTATAAAAATTTTACAGTGTATGTAGTAGCAGATGATTGTGATACTACCAATATTTCTTTTTCTGATAAACGAATAGTATTGCTAAACCCTTCTATAGCGCTGCATTCAAAAATAAAGTCTATTCAATACGCTATCAGCCATTTTACAAAGGAGCATGATGTGTTAATAATATTTGATACAGACAACCTTGTTCATCCAAACTATCTTAAAAATTTAAATAATTATTTTCAAAGAGGTTTTAGAGTAGTGCAAACACACATGCTTTCTAAAAACATTGAAAATAGTTATGCCCGGCTAGATTCTATCGGTCATATTTACTACACTTTTTATGAGCGCCAGGTAAAGATGCAATTAGGTTTGTGTTCTGCCATACTTGGTCTTGGTGTAGCTATAGATTATCAGCTTTATAAAGAAATTGTTTACGAAAATTCAGTAGGAGCTATTGGCATTGGTGGGTTTGATAAAAAATTGCAGTCGCAGCTTGCCCGTAAAGTAAAGCAAATAGCATTTGCTGATGATGCAGTTGTATACGATGAAAAAGTAGAAGATGGTGCTGTTATGGAAAAACAACGAACCCGCTGGATTTACGCTTATTTTTCTCATTTTAAAGAAAGTTGGCTACTCACAAAAGCCGGTTTTAAAAACTTTAATATAGGGCAAATTTTACTGGGCGCATCTATGCTGCGCCCACCAATGATATTATTAATATTATGTGCCACTGTTTTCATTTTAATGGCAGCATTTATTAAGCCTGTATTATTAATTTGGTGGGCAGTAATATTATTTTTATTTGTAACAAATTTTGTTCTTACCATTGCCACACAAAGCAGGCAAAAAGGAATGCTTCAATCTATACAACATATACCGCTGCTCATGTTCAGCCAGCTTAAGGCTATAATTAAAATAAAAAAAGCAAAGCAAGATTTTTTAAAAACCGAACATAAAAGAATAATTTATATAGATGAATTATTAAAAAATGAACTTAACTAAAACAGCTTACTATAAGGCATCTTCGTTATTACCTATGGCAATTTCAAAAGCTATGGGTTCATTTACTACATTGCTCCCTTACCACCATACCGTAAGCGATGAATTTCTACCGCACATAAAACATCTATTCAATTATAAAAATGTGGCTCAGTTTTCTGTAGATCTGGATTTTTTATTAAAACATTACAAGCCGGTAACACCCGCAGATATTATAAAATCTATCGAACAAAATAATGCCTTACCCAAAAAATCTTTTCTAATAAGTTTCGATGATGGGTTTAGAGAAGTATACGAGATTATAGCACCAATACTCGAACAAAAAGGGGTACCTGCATTATTTTTTATTAATCCAGAATTTATAGATAACAAAGAACTTTTTTACCGCTGCAAAATAAGTTTGTTAATTAATGAACTGGTTAAACATAACCAAGAAAGTGCATTTGCAAATATTTTTTATGATGCGTTACAAATAAAAAATAAATCGCTCAATGAAATAAAAATCTCTTTAAAAAAACTAGATCAGTCTACAGCAGAAATATTAAATAAACTGGCAGTAAAAATTAATTTTTCATTTGATGAATATCTAAAAGCAAAGCAGCCATTTCTTACAAAACAACAACTTATTTCTTTACACAAAAAAGGATTTTTTATTGGCGGGCATAGTATGTCACATCCTTACTATAATAAGCTTTCGTTGCAGGAACAGGTAGCTCAAACCACCGCATCTTGTAGTTTTGTAAATGAATTGCTTTCTGTAAATAACTGCTGCTTTTCTTTTCCACATACTGATGTAGGCATATCACAGCAATTTTTTGAGCAAACACGAGCTACTATTCCTTTGTTTTTTGGTATCCAGAATCAGAAAGAGGAACTAGAAAATAAAATATTGCACCGCTTTAATGCGGAGCGCCCCGAAGTAAATTTTGCAGATCAGGTAAAAGGTTTAAGTACGATGATGTGGCTGCAAAAACTAACAGGAAGAAATACAGTAAGCAGAAAAAATTAATTAATTATACAAAGTAATAAAAATGCTAAGTACAAAATTTAAAGAATCTTTAGGTCCATTATTTCCTGTTGCAAACAAAATAAAACTGTTTTATTTGAGATTAAAATATAAGGGAGATATTGTTCTTTGCCCTTGCTGTAAAAGCACTTTTAAAGAGTTTGCCCCTTTTGGTGGTGACAGAAGAAGAAATTCTAGGTGTCCGAAATGTGAAAGTTTAGAAAGGCATCGATTGCTATGGCTGTATTTTGAAAACAAAACAAATTTATACAAAGCCCCATTAAAAGTTCTTCATGTAGCACCAGAAACTGTTTTTTTTAATCTCTTTAAAAAACAAAAAAATATAGATTATCACCCCGGGGATATTTATAATAACCTGTACCCCAAGGGCACAGTTTACCTGGACATTTTAAATCATAACCTGCCGGATAATTCTTTCGATGTAATAATTTGCAACCATGTTTTTCAATACATTGAAGAGGATAAAAAGGCCATGCAAAATATTTATAAATTAATGAAACCAGGAGGTTGGGGAATAATGCAGGTACCTATTAATACACAAAGCACTATAACACACGAAGACAGTTCTATAACCGACCCACTGGAAAGAGAAAAAATATTTGGTCTCAAAGAACATGTACGCTACTACAGCTACGATTATGCAGATAAATTAAGAGATGCCGGTTTTACTGTAAAAGTAGATGATTACACCGCTGCATTTTCAGCAGAAGATAATTACAAATATGGCTTTTGGGAAGGAGATGCCGTTTATTACTGTACAAAATGACCATTCCATTAAAAAAAATTATTAGCAAATTAATTTTTATTGCTGCTGTTTGCTGTAGTATAATACTTTTTACAAGCAACCTAGCGCCATTTGCCAACCCCAGTAAATACTGGCCTGTGGCTCTTTTAGGAATTTTGTTTCCTATATTATTGTGTTGTACTTTTCTATTTTTTTTGATATTGATTTTTATAAAAAGAAAAAAAGCTCTATTCCCTTTAGTAGCTATAATAATAAGCATACCTAATATTTTTACGAGTATTGGTTTTAATGTTTTTTCTACTTTTAAAGAGGCTAAAATAAAAGAGCAGGTGAGGGTATTAACATGGAATGTGGGCTTAATGAATTATACAGCCACAGATAGTAATGAGGCTATAAAAAACAATGCTATTATTTTAAATAAATTAAAAGTAGCCAATGCAGATATTGTTTGCCTGCAGGAATTTTTTACCGCCGTTATACCTGGTAATTATTATAATTTTATAGATTCTATTTGCAAAGCGATGCAATATCCTTATCATTATTTTTCCAGAGACATTCCAAAATTTGATGGACAATTTTACAGTGGCAGCATTATTTTTAGCAAGTATAAAATAATAGACACGCAAAAAATTATTTACCCCAAACCATTTAATGGTAGTATTATTAAAGCTACTGTTATTATAGAGAACGATACTGCAGATGTGTTTACAACAAGGCTGCAATCTGTTCATTTTGGCAGCAACGAGTATAAGGATTTAGGAAATATTAAAAAAGGAAACGACAATGGTTTTGAAGGGTCAAAAAATATTATTCAAAAACTTCGAATGGGTTACAACCAAAGAACAACTCAGGTAAACTTAGCTAAAGATTTTTTAAATAAAAGTAAACGACCGCTTATATTCATGGGTGATTTTAATGACGTGCCAATAAGTTACACCTACCATTTTTTAAAAAATGATTTAAATGATTGCTGGCAAAAAAAAGGAAGTGGATTTGGAAGAACTTTTGTATACCTGTCTCCTACCCTGCGTATAGACCAGATTTTTTTTAATAATTATTTTAATGTAATACAGGTAAAAAGAATTTTTGCAGATGGTGGCAGTGACCACAACGCAGTAGTGTCAGATTTAAAGCTAAGAAGCAATAATTAAAAGTTATAATAAATTTTTAGGTAATGTAGTCAAAAATGGTTGGTGATTTTATCATTTTTGTTTTGAAATTTTGCATAATCAATCAAAAGAATAGTAGGCTCTGCTGAGGAGCAACCTATGAGCAATATGGTTGATGCTAAACGATAAAAGGAGTTAGT
>JANXXM010000165.1 GCA_025350645.1 Ferruginibacter sp. | reverse complement strand
GATATTTAGACAAAAACAAATAACTGCCACCAACATTGAGTTTTGTGTAAGTTGGGCTTTACGTATTAAGCTCCAACACTTGTCCTACTATTTAGCTTCAATTACAACAGACGAAACGTTATTTAACATTTGAATAAAATATTAGCAATATTGCAATCATCAACTTTGGTGCTATGCAGAGGGAATACTATTTCTCAACCTACAAAAATCTCTACTGTTGTACAAAATTTTGAAGAAAGGAATTTTTTCTATTATTCCTGCAACGCTGTGTTTGTTACCGCTGCTTTTTTCTTCCTAAATATTTTCCATAACTGTATAAGTGCAGTAAGGGTAAATATACCGCCGATAACCCAGTTAAGATATTGCTGGCTGTTTGCTATTTTATCTACAATAAATTTACCGCCAAATATAAAAACACAATTGCCTATTAAGGCCCCAATGCCAATGCCGGCTATGTAACTGTTGTACTGGCTGTTTACAGGTTCTAATATCTTTTTTGTAAAAAGTACTGTGCTCCAGCCAAACCAAAATACTACCACTACAGGGTTTATAGCACAACCCAACGCACCCAATAAAAAACGATTCATATTATTGTCCAATATGGCATTTTTTGCATTGCCTCCCGTTTTTGATGCAGCCAAAAAACTACCCACTGCAAGCGCTGCTACTATGGCAAATGTTACCCACTCCATCACTTTTAATAAGCGCTCCTGCTTTTGCAACCAGCTTATACCAATAAGTGAAATGCGTACATAAATCATTTCTACCAGCATACTGCCCAGCGAAAAATACAATGCCTGCCGCACATTTTCCTGAATACCTATTTGCATTGCCGCTACATTAAGCGTACCCAGCGGCAGCGATCCTAAAAAACTAATCATTAAACCCCAGCCAAATATTTTCAGGATCTTTACCATTTTACAAATATGTCTGTAATATTTTATGAACTATTATTAATTTTAAAAAAAGCCTCACAGCTTATTAAACTATGTGGCTTTCATTCATCAAACATCGAACCTTTGTTTGCGGTTTTTATTTTCTTTTTTATGCTACAACTAATCATCAGCAAAATCATGATTATATTATTGCAAATAAAAAATGAAAACTGCCTGTTATTTTGCAAATACTTTTAATTTTATTTTTACCTTATCACTCATAGTAGCGCTTTCTTTACCTACACCAAAATCAACCCTGTTTATTTCAAATTCGCTGCTGGTAAAAAGTGCTCCGCCCTCTACACCCTCTGCTGTAAATGCAAATTCAATAGGTTTTGTAATGTCTTTAATAGTAAGATTTCCTTTAAAATTAAAGTTTTTAAGATCGCTTCCCTGTGTAATGCTAGTGCTTGCAATATGTATGGTGGGATATTTTTCTGCATCAAAATAATCCTCATTTTTTAAATGCCCATCCCGGCGGTCATTATCTGTATCAATGGTAGATACAGCCGCTAATACATCAAAAGAAGATGCATCAGGTTTTTTAGCATCAAATTTTATAGCTCCTTTTAAACCCGCAAGATCGCCACCGGTATTAATACCCAGGTTTTTTATAACAAAATGAACTTTGCTTCCATCATCTATTGGTGTGAAAACTTTTTGAGCATTACCGGCTTTAAAAGTGAGCAAGGTTATTACAAAAAATAATAAACTTTTCATGTTGAATTTTTAGGCAAATTAAAGCCTAATACAGATAATGACCATAACTACTTTATTATTTTAACAAAGAAAGTATAACTTAGTACAAATGAAAAAAGGTATATTAAAATTTTCTACGATTCAATTATTGAGAATACCATTTTCTTTTTTTTTAATGCCTGTTTTTTGGTTTGCGCTTTCGCAATTAACGCATATTAGTGTTGTACGATCTGTAGTTATTTTTTTTATACTTCATTTAATGTTATACCCTGGCAGCAATGCTTACAATAGTTTTATGGACAGGGATACTGAAAGTATTGGTGGGGTAAAAAATCCCTTACCGCCTACCACACAATTATACCATATCTCTATATTGCTAGATGCAATGGCCATTGCCACAAGTTTATTCATCAGCATTTATTTTGTAGCAGGTATTGTTTTTTTTATTGCTGCATCCAAAGCATACAGTTACCGGGGCATTCGTTTAAAAAAATACCCTGTTACCAGTTTTTTGCTAGCGGCCACCTGTCAGGGAGGCCTGGTATTTTTTTTAGTTTATCATGGTTGCAGTATATCTAAAACCCTAGCTATACCTGTATTACCTGTTATTGCCAGTTCGTTGCTTGTAGGCAGCGTTTACCCACTCACACAAATATACCAGCACAGGCAGGATGAAGCTGACGGTGTAAAAACCATAAGTAGCTTACTCGGTTATAAAGGCACATTTATATTTACGGCAATTACTTATTCTATTGCGCTTATAATATTGGGTTATTATTTTGCATCCAACCTGGAATTGGTTCGTTTTTTATTATTAATAGTTATTATGACCCCAGTATTGATTTATTTTTTTTGGTGGTACCATGCTGTAATAAAAAATACAAGTTCTGCTAATTTTAAAAACTCTTTGCGCATGAACATCGTTACTTCATTGTGCACAAATGCAGCTTTTATCACCTTATTAATTATTGAACAATTTTGAGTAAAATAACTTCTATAGCTTCTGGCGTTCCATTATATAAACACAGGCAGAATGACCTCTTTTCCTTTGCAGACAATATTTACAGTAAAGACGAAACCGATACCCGCAAACTCCGTTTTTTATATAAAAAAAGTGGTATAGAAAACCGTTATTCCGTAGTACCCGATTTTTCATCTGCTGCAAGCGAAAGAAAACTCTTTTCTGCTGATGAGATGCTGGAGCCTTTTCCCTCTATAGGCAAACGAATGGAAATTTACAATGAACAAGCCCCGGCCCTTTCTAAAAAAGTAATTGAAGATTGTATTAAAAATAAAATTGACAAAGCTGAAATTACTCATCTTATTACCGTAAGCTGTACGGGGATGACCGCACCAGGACTGGATTTGCAGCTTATGGAAGCTATGGATCTTCCTAAAAATATTATTCGAACTTCTGTAAATTTTATGGGTTGTTATGCAGCTATACATGGCTTAAAACTTGCTGATGCATTTTGTGCTACCTCGCCACATGCAAATGTGGTAGTGGTTTGTACAGAACTTTGTACCCTTCATTTTCAAAAAGAAATTTCTATAGATAATATTACCTCATCCCTTTTATTTGGCGATGGATGTGCAGCTATGTTAATACAAAATGATAATGCCGGAAAAGGTCTGCGTATAAAAAGTTTTTTTGCCGAAGTATCTTTTAACGGAAAAAATGATATGGCATGGGCATTATCCAGCACTGGTTTTTTAATGACGCTTAGCGGTTATATACCAGAACTTATAAAGGAAAATTTTAAAGAACTCGTACAAAAAGCATTGGCGAAAGCAGGCAAAACCACAGCAGAAATTACACACTGGTGTATACACCCCGGCGGCAAAAAAATACTGGATACTATTGCAGAAAGTATGCAGTTACAAAAAAAAGAGTTACAATATTCCTATGATGTACTAAAGGATATGGGGAATATGAGCTCCCCTACCATTTTATTTGTGCTGCAAAAAATACTGCACGAAATGGAGGAGCATAATTTTACAACCCCGCAAACCTTATTTGGCGCTGCATTTGGGCCAGGTCTAACCATGGAAACTTTTACTGCAACCTATGATTAAACTCCGCAACAGATCATATAAAAAAGAACTATTGGATGCGGACGATATTCCGTTTGAAGATATTAAGCAAACCTTGAAAGAACTAAATACCATCAACAGTTTGCTGGGTGGGCATGCCATAACTGTAGCTGGAGTAAAAACTATTATAGGTAATGAAAAAACCACACTTCATATATGCGAAATAGGCTGCGGTGGCGGAGATAATCTTAAAGCAATTTCAACAAAAATAAAAAATAGTTCAATATATTATACTGGTATAGATCTTAAAGAAACTTGTACCCAGTATGCACAACAGCAATACCCGGCACTGCCGGCAAAATGGATAGCCAGCGATTATAGCAAAGCAACCTTTACCAGCAATCCGGATATTATTTTCTCCTCCCTTTTTTGCCATCATTTTACTGATGAGCAACTGGTATTTATGCTGCAATGGATGAAGGAAAAGTGCAGCAAAGGTTTTTTTATAAACGACCTGCAACGCAATATTGTAGCTTATTACCTCATAAAATGGCTTACGAAAATATTTTCAGGATCTTATCTTGTAAAGAACGACGCCTGCCTTTCCGTAGCACGTGGTTTCACAAAAAAAGAATGGCAGGTTTTATTTGAAAAAGCTGGGATAAAAAATTATTCTATACAATGGAAATGGGCATTTCGGTATCTTTTAATTTGTAAAAAATGAGCGAAAAAACAATATATGATGCAGCAGTTATTGGTGGCGGCTTAGCCGGATTAAGTTGTGCCATACTACTTGCAAAAAAAGGATATAAAGTTGTGCTTTTTGAAAAAGGAACTTACCCCGCCCATAAAGTTTGTGGAGAATACATTAGCATGGAAAGCTGGAATTTTTTAACTGAAGAACTGGGTGTTTCGCTGGCAACTATGCATCTTCCCTTTATTAATAGGATATTGGTTACCTCTGCAAAAAGTAAAAATGTAAAAGCGCATTTACCCTTGGGTGGTTTTGGTATAAGCAGGTTCACGTTAGACTATGATCTGAAAAAAATAGCTGAAAAAAATGGCGTAATGGTTTTTAATAATTGCAAGGTTGAAAATGTAGATTTTTTGAATAATATTTTCAGCATCAAAACTGAAAAAGGAATATTTGAAAGCAATACCTGCTGTGGCTCTTATGGCAAGCGAAGCAACCTGGATGCAAAATGGAAGCGCTCTTTTTTAACAGAAAATAATACAAGGTTAAACAATTACATCGGTGTAAAATACCATGTTACGGGCCCATTTACCGCAGATGAAGTAGCATTGCACAATTTTAAAGATGGCTACTGTGGTTTATCTAAAATAGAAGATGAAAAATATTGTCTTTGCTATCTCACCAAGGCATCTAATTTAAAAAATAACAATAATTCTATTGAGCAAATGGAAGAAACCGTTTTATATAAAAATCTAGCTTTAAAAAATATATTTTTAACAGCAGAAAAGTTATACGAAAAGCCCCTCGTTATTTCGCAGGTTTCTTTTAGTAATAAAACGCGGGTACAGGATCATGTATTAATGCTGGGCGATGCAGCAGGTATGATAACCCCACTTTGCGGTAATGGAATGAGCATTGCATTGCATACCGCAAAACTGGCAGCAGGGCATATTTCATCATATTTGCAGCAAAATATAAGCCGGGCAGTATTAGAAAATAATTATAGTAAAGACTGGAAAAAGAATTTCGGCAAAAGAATAAAGATGGGAAGATTTATACAACGTTTTTTTGGTAAAGAAAGTTTTACCAATATATTTTTAATTGTAATGAAAGTGTGGCCCGCTTTTACAAAAAAAATCATACGGCTTACCCATGGTAATCCTTTTTAAAATTTAGTCCATTTTTTCATCTGCCTCTTTCATCATACGGTACATTTGTTTTGTTTCCCGCAAAAATTTTTGTCCTTTAAAAAACTCCCATGGCTTCACCGTTTTTGCAGCATTGTAGCGGCTTATTTTATACAGCCATGCCCAGTGTTTTAAAATTTCTTTGTATGCGCCGCCAAGGCTGTAGCCTGTATCATAAAAATGGTTTGGCTCTGCACCGCAGCCATTGTATTCTAAAATAGTAAAATTTTTCCCCTTCAGCAAATCCTGCACGCTCGTGCACATAATATCATACCTGCCATAAAAAAAATCATTTATTTCTACACTTATTTTATCAAAAATTTGTACCAAATCATCATTTATGTATTCCTTTAAATCTATAAAATGTGCTCCTTTATTATGATTGGCAGCATAGCTCAAAATATATTTTTCGCCTGCAGGTATTATGGTATGCCAGTTGTCTGTATGCCTGCTGTTCAGGTCTTTCAGGCGTTTTGCTGCTTTTTCGTTTTGCGCCACCAGTTGCGCAAGCGTATGCACACCATCACCCATAATGTGCAATGGAATTTTGTGTAAAAAACCTGTTACCATTCCTTTTTTTTGTGCAGGATGTTTAATGTGAAACACACTTACTTCAACCGGGTAACTTACCATTTGCTGCACTATATATAGCACCGGCACTTTTTCGTGGTATTTTTTAAATGCATTTTCATTATCTATTTTTCTAAACAATATCCCCTGCCCTCCTATCTCTGGTTTTACAATAAGCGGGTACGGTATTTTACTGTAACTTAATTGCGCCAGTACATCTTCAAACCTAAGCGTGGGCAGCACATTAAAAGTAGGTGGATAAAGATTTTTTGGCAGCAGGTCATACATCTCTTTTTTAGGTTCGCCCTCCATACCACCAAAAGTAAGTTTAGGATTACTGGGTGTAAAAAACCAAACCGCCCCGCTTCGCAACATGTACCAGCCCCATACTGGTGCCATGGGCGCATATAACAATGCAAATGGCCAGGCTTCCCAGTTGGTAATTTTTTTAAAAATATTTTTCAAATAAAAAGTTAAGCAGCAAAAATAACCCCCGCAAATCAAACTTAATGGTAAAATGTTATTTACTTTGTTGTTACGAAAAATTTACACACTATGCATGTTCCTAAAATGGCAGATTTAATGGCAGCCGGCGAAACGCCGGATGTATTATTTTGGGTAGGTTGTGCCGGCAGTTTTGACCAGCGGGCACAAAAAATAACCAAAGCATTTGCCACAATATTAGATAATACGGGTACAAAATATGCCATTCTCGGCAAAGAAGAAATGTGTACCGGCGACCCTGCACGCCGTGCGGGTAATGAATTTATGTTTCAGATGATGGCTTACCAAAATATACAGGTGCTAGATGGCTATGGCATAAAAAAAATAGTAACAGCATGCCCGCATTGTTTTAATATTTTTAAGAATGAATATCCATCGCTTGGTGGCAACTATGAAGTAATACACCATGCTACTTTTTTGCAGCAGCTTATAGATGAGGGCAAAATAAACATGACGGGTGGTGGCAGTTTTAAAGGAAAAAAAATAACTTACCACGACAGTTGTTACCTGGGCAGAGCCAACAATATTTACGAAGCCCCCCGAAAAGTTTTAGAAGCATTAGATGCAGAATTGATAGAAATGAAACGCTGCAAAAGTAATGGTCTTTGCTGTGGAGCCGGTGGAGCACAAATGTTTAAAGAAGATGAACCCGGCGATATACGCATAAACATAGAACGCAGTAATGAAGCCATTGCTACCGGTGCTACCATTATTGCAGCAGCCTGCCCATTTTGCAATACCATGCTCACAGATGGAGTAAAAAACAAGGAAAAAGAAGACGATATTGCTGTGATGGATATTGCGGAATTAGTGGCAGCGTGTATGTAAAAAGGATCAAGAATTTTTGTTGAGTATAAATTCTTATCCGTATAATATTAGTACTACCGTAATCAACTTCAACTTTTAAAAAATAAAACATGCTCACACAAGTAAATCCTAAACTGCCTATGCGCAATAAAAGTATTACAAAAGATTTTACTTGCGCCAGCTTGGCTTTGCAACAGTTGGCACTGCTGACCATAATGGATATTTGATGGTACAAAAAGATAGTGTACAAATTCACTTTTTTGAATTTAAAAAACAATTACTAACTCAAATATTTTATTTTTAATTGATACTGTTTTTAATATCAACCTATACAAAAATGATATTACTGATCAGCAACTTTTTTATGTTTGCCATGCTACACTCCATATCAATAAATCACTATAACCAGATGCAAAAAATAAAGTGAAAAGATTTATATTATTCTGTTCAGGCGGTGTATAATATAGGAGATTTAGTTTCCAATACTTTGTAATTATTTTATACATCGAATTGATGAATAGCTTCTACCACTGAGTTTACGTTTGTAAAAACAGCGCTGTAACACTTCTAAAAAAAATTAAATCAATAGTAAAAGCTGATAGTGTTTTACCAAAAACACTTAATTTTACTACCAGATTAAAAGTTATACTTTATACCAAACCTACGAGTAAGCCCTTTTTTAGCCAATTTCTGCACTATTTTCTGCTCTTTTTTAAATAAAAAAAAGGTATATATTTTGATTAAAAATGTACTATTATATCTGTTGTGTTCAGCTTTTTTAACTTCTCATGCCCAGGTATTTTCTGTACCTGACATGGTGGATATTGCGGGAATGCAAAAACAGAAACAGGAAGCTTATCTTTCTAAAAGAGGATTTGTTTTTAAAAATAATACTTATCAGGGTGAAGATATTTTAGGTAATTATGAGTATACAGAAAAAATAAAAAATAAATTAGAAAATGCAGAAAAAATAACAATATCTACTTGCCGTACAGTACAGGATTTGTATTTTATTTATTGCACTACTTCTAAAAATGAATATCTTAATATTAAAGCAGCTCTAATAACAGAAAATTTTAAATACAAAGCTGAAACTGATTCTTTAAATTCTCCATTTTTATTTTATCAAAAAAATGATATTACTATAATCACTTTTTTTAAACAGGCAGGTACTATAGTTGAATACAGCATTAAACTTCAAAAACATATTTTACCAAAACCCAAAGAGATAAACTTTGCCGAAGACCTGCTGGCATTTAACTCCTACGAAAATTTGCGTTTTTATTTTGGTGATAAAAATGTGAAGAATGACATCTATTATTTATCGGAAAATGAAATAGTAAAATGCTCTGTACTCTTTCCCAATAGTAGCCGCCAGGCTGTATTTTTATGGGATAATCCAGAAGATAATACTGTACTTTCCAGGATATATATAGGCGGTCAACTAAATACAGAAAGTGCCTTAAGCTATTCTGAAAAGGTTGATGAAAATATATGGCGTTTAAAAAATGGTGTACATACTGGTATGACATTGTATTCTCTTCGCCGCTTAAACGAGGCACCTTTTAATTTTTATGGCGGTAATTCAAATAAAAGGGGATTAGTGTTTGCAGATAGCACCGGAAAAATAGATTTTGAAAAAGCGGAAGTAATATTAGAATGCCTTAATTGCAACGAATCAAAATTCTTTAATCAGAAATTCATACATTCTGATGATGCTATTGCAGAAGAAAAAATTATTTTTATACATACTATATCTATTAATCTTAAAAAAAATAAAAGAATCATAAAGGAATAGTTTTCAAAAATTTCTTTGTACACAGGTTTAGCAATTTTATATTATAGAGTATGCAATGGCCTGTTAAGAATCCCACACAGTTTATTACCCCGAAGTTTTAGTTTACATTCATATTTCATTCATAGATGGTTTTATTGATCTTTTTATATCATATCGTTTACTATTGTTAAAATCCCGCTATTACATTTCTTTAAAATTACCTGGTATAAAACCATCCCGTATTTTTTACAATTCCTATATATTTTTCATCAATTAATATTTTACAATTTTTCCACTCTTCAATATCATTTCTTTACTTCTTATCAAATAAAAATAAGTACCTGCAATTTCATTATCTAGTAAAATAATATTTGTACCCTTACTCAAAGTTTTACTAAAAATAATTTTTCCAGAGGCTGATAAAACTTGTACTATCAAATCATCTGCATCGTTGTTTTGTATGGTAAAATTTGTGCTGGTAATGGTAGGATATACCTTAATATTTTCATTTTTGTTACCGAACATTATTACTAGGTTACTATAATATATTTTACCTTCTATATCGATTAATTTTAAGCGGTAAAATATTTTTGTATCAACATTAATGTCATCAGTATATTTTCCAAAAGCTTCGTAAGCATTATTTTTTATTACGTCAAACGATAATGCGTCTATTGATTTTTGTAATTCAATTCTATATCCATTGCTCGCCGTAATATTCCAACTTAGTACGTTA
Source organism: Ferruginibacter sp. (assembly GCA_025350645.1). Lineage (GTDB taxonomy): Bacteria > Bacteroidota > Bacteroidia > Chitinophagales > Chitinophagaceae > Ferruginibacter. The sequence continues at coordinate 25,352 of JANXXM010000165.1, read as the reverse complement.
GTGTTATACAAACCTTTGGCACCGCTTAATTGTATATTATTAATTGGTAATAATGCCCCTGTATTAAATATACCAAAAGGCGAAAAGCCTGTAATACCATTCCCTGTTAAGTTATAAGGGTTTGTGCCTCCTGCTGCATTTTGATTTTGCAACTGCCAACTACCCATATTGTAATGCCCAAATTGCCCGATGCTTCTATTAAAACCTGCAAGTTCCTGTCCTGCATTCCATTGTAAATTTATTGTTGCATTGCTACCACCTGCAACAGCTTCTGTAATAAACCAGGCAGCATTTACAGCGTTAGTGTTGTAAATGACCCCTGTAGGTATTTCACCAGTATAATTATTGCTAATAGTAGGTTGCACTCTAGCTCCAAAATTATCTGCTGTGCCAGCATTGGTAAATTGCATTGGATTAAAATTGGTAGCCGTACCTATGGGATAATTTTGTGCAGTAGTTCTTGTTCCTGTACCAATATTTTGAATGTTCATTCTGCCAGTGCCATTGGTTACAATGTAACTTGTGTCATTGCCTGTGGCGGTAGATGAGTTGCCCGTTAATACAACATCATTGTTGTTTAATAATAATTTACCCCCTTTGTTTAAATTTATATTATTGCTAATATTTATATTGCCACTAAGCAAGTTTGCCTTGCTCTGTACTAACATATTATTTGCCGCAAAGCCATTGCTGATGGGTATTGTATCGCTTTTAATATTTCTTAAAACCAAAGCACCATTGCCGGTAAAATTATTATTTGTACCCGTAGCTAACCTTGTATTTATAAACAAACTATCTGTACTATTTGTAAAATTTATGGTAGTATTATTTTGTAAGTTCAATACACCTGCATAAGCATTTGCTCCATTTACATTAAGGGCATTAGGCGTGCCACTATTTATATTCACTGTATCAGTAATGCCAGGTGGCATCATACTGTTCCAATTGGTGCTATCGCTCCAGCGACCACCGGACTGTGAACCATTAAAAGTAAAATCGCCGGTGTATTGATATAACGCCATGGGCGTACCTGTAAATAGATTGCTATTTTTTGCAAAAAAATATAGCTTATTATTTTTTACAAAGTATCCAAAAGGACTACTACTAAAATAAGTGCTAAAATAATTACCAGGTGCAATATCTAATGCCTTATAGGTAGTAGCTGCATTGCCACCGCTGCGCCACGGTTCTATATCTGCTGCACTACCTGTGCCACTTGCAGAAAACCACAAAGCTTTATTATATAGTTTTAAATGCCCGCCTACTGAAAGATTGGAAGCTACTTGATAGGTACCTGCTTCTGTGCCATCACTTCTAAATAATCTGCTTCCACCACTGTTGAAATTAAGCATCCATAAACCATCCTCATCTATATCGGATAATGAGCCAGAACTGCCACCACTTTGCACATTATCTGCATTAGCAGAAAGTTGTATGGTGCCGGCAATTGTACCATCTGTACGCCAAAGAGATGTGTTAATGCCGTTAGTAGAAACAAAGAATGCATACTTACTATTTTGCCTAAACTGTACCTCAGGCTGATAGCTTGGGTAAGAACTTCCTGCAGGATTTATATCTGCTAACTTAAATGTACCTGCTGCTGTACCATCCGTTACATAAGGTTCATAATTTAATGGACTATAACCATCCGTTGCATAAAAAATCATCTTATTATTTATGATTGCAACTTCGCTATAGCCAGTATAGAAAGGCTCTGCTACGGGTACTTGTATAGTGCCTGCTGCTGTGCCATCTGTTTTCCAAAGTTTAGCATTGGGGTAAGTTTCCATTGCAGAAAAGAAAACCTCATTACCAATTTTACAAAACCAAGCAGGGTTGCTGCTAGCACTACCAGTGCGTATATCTTTTACCATAGCAGTGCCTGCGGTAGTTCCATCACTTTTCCAAAGTTCTCTGCCAGCTGCTGCTGTATTAACTGTAAAATAAAAGCTGTTTCCTGTAACAGAATAGTTTTGCAAATAAGTAGCGGTACTCCCAAACGATGGCGCAGTAGTGGCACTACATTGCTCAAAAGTGTATATTAAGCTAGTACCTGCTGGTGTACCGTCACTTTTCCAAAGTTGATATTCTTAAAGGAAAGAAGGCGTGGTTATTGTTTTAGCCGTAATAAGGTACATAAAATCTTGTGCAGGTATGGTGGCAGAAATGCTTCCTTCTCCAATGCCTGTAATATATTTCGTGCCTGCCGATGAACCATCTGTACTGCAAAGTTTGGATGGCGTACCCGTACCTTGGTAAAACCGTATTCCATTCCATTCATTATATTTCCAAAAGTCTGAATTTGATGTAATATTCGGCTGAAGTACAGTAGTACCCACAGATTTTACAATGAGTGGGTTTTGTGCAGTTGCTACTAAAGTTGTCAATGGCAGGAGGAAGATGAATATTTTTTTCATAATTTTTGCTTATTTAGATCTTTTTGTTAATGCAGCTTTGCATTATTTTATTCTATACAAGGCGGTGCAAATGCTCACTGTATAGCTTCGCTAAACCTTTTATATTCTGCATTTGTTGATGCTGGGCATCGGTTTGGGCCACACAAAATATATTTAATAAGAATAAAATGGTGATTGCAATTAATAATGTTTCATTGTATTTATTATACTTCAAAAGTATACATTGATAACATTTTGGAAATACCCACCAATGGGTATATTAAGGCGTTAATAAAAGTGAAAATTTCTGCAACTATCCATAGAGGTAAGCAAAGCGCTCAAAGGATAGGAGAATAAATGGGAGATTACAGCACCCCGCTGTGTGACCACCCCTCCGCCGGAGCGGAATAAAACCTCACAGTTTTTACATCTTTATAAAAAATATACAGTTCAAATTATTGCCCAAGAAAAAACTACTGCACAAAGGCGCAGGGATGGGAAGTAGTACCCCACAGTGCAGCGAAGCGGAACGAGGAGTACTACGGACAGCCCGTTACAATAGTTGAACAATGCTTTTTGCTCACCGCCCCAACATCCCTTAAATTTGCGCTTTAAAATAACTGTATGAGCGAAGAGAAAAGCCTAAATTTTTTAGAAGAAATTATAGAGACAGACCTGGCGGGGAGAAAATATGATTCGATCGTTACGAGGTTTCCACCCGAGCCAAATGGCTACCTGCACATGGGCCATGCTACAAGTATTTGCTTAAATTTTGGGCTTACAAAAAAATACCCGGGCTATACAAACCTGCGGTTTGATGATACCAACCCTGTAACAGAAGATACCGAATTTGTAGAGAGTATAAAGGAAGATATTAAGTGGCTAGGCTTTGAGTGGAAGCATGAATTATATGCATCTGACTATTTTGATACGATGTACGAATACGCTGTAACACTTATAAACAAAGGCCTTGCGTACGTAGAAGATGCTACTGCGGAGGAAATAGCCAAACTTAAAGGCACACCAACGGAACCCGGAAAAAATAGCGCTGCACGCAGCAGATTGGTGGCAGAAAACCTTGATCTTTTTACCCGAATGAAAAATGGTGAGTTTGCAGATGGTACAAAAACCTTGCGGGCAAAAATAGATATGGCGCATACCAATATGTTGATGCGTGACCCATTAATTTACCGCATAAAACATGCACATCACCATCGCACCGGCAACAAATGGTGCATTTACCCGATGTACGATTTTGCACATGGGCAAAGTGATTCTATCGAAAACATTACACATTCAATTTGTACACTGGAGTTTATTCCGCACCGAGAATTGTACAATTGGTTTATTGATAAATTGGAAATTTATCCGTCACATCAATACGAATTTGCCCGCCGCAATTTGAGTTATACGGTAATGAGCAAACGAAAATTAAAGCAATTGGTAGAAGAAAAACATGTAGCAGGTTGGGATGATCCACGTATGCCGACAATCAGCGGAATGCGGCGCCGTGGCTTTACACCGCAGAGCATTCGCACGTTTTGCGATAAAGTGGGCATTGCAAAAAGAGAAAATATAATTGATTTTAGTCTGCTGGAATTTTGCCTGCGGGAAGACCTGAACAACACCGCTCTTCGTGCCATGGCAGTGCTGGATCCGCTAAAATTAATCATCAGCAATTACGAAAATGGCAAGACTGAAGAACTGCAAAGTGAGAATGGGCCTGATGAAGCATATGGAACCCGTACCATTCCTTTTAGCAAGGAGCTTTGGATAGAGCGGGAAGACTTTATGGAAGTGCCCGCAAAGAAATGGTTTAGGTTTGCACCGGGTGCAAGCGTACGCCTCAAAAGTGCGTACATACTGCGTTGTGACACTTTTGATAAAGATGAAAATGGTAAGGTTACTGCCATACATTGTACCTATTTTCCTGAAAGTAAAAGTGGTAGCGATACCAGCGGCATTGCCGTAAAAGGAACCATACATTGGGTAAGTGCAGCGCATGCGGCCACGGCTCAAGTAAACATGTACGACAGACTTTTTAAAGTAGAAAATCCAAGCAGCGAAGATGGCGATTTTAAAGATTATATAAACCCAGATTCGTTGCACGTTGTGCAGGCATACATTGAACCCTCTTTGCTGAAAGCCACGCCCACCGATCGGTTTCAGTTTTTACGCAAAGGCTATTTTTGTTTAGATAAGGAAAGTACACCGGAGCATATTATTTTTAATAGAACAGTTACGCTGAAAGATGCGTGGATGGCAGGTAAAAAAAATACGAATGAGTAACTATTTCACACAGCGAAACAACGAAGCGAACGTTTAAACTTTATTTCTTTTCGGAAATGCTACAGCGATAAGCAGTACAAAAGATAAACCCACTAAGAGCCTTATTCCTGTATAAATAATAATTTCGTTGGGGAACAATGCACTCGTGAATATAATATATTTACTTATACAATAAGCCACCAGCACCGCAGCAAGAAAAAGATTTACCCGCTTGCCAAAAGTATAGGGCAATAAAGCAAGCAAAAATATTATACCTGCAAGTATGCTTACAATAACCCCTGCCCTGCCATAATAATTGCCGGTTACAAAACGCTTTACATAAAAACCGGTAAAGGTTTCGTTTATATTATTATAATGCACCCATGGCATAAAACACACTCCTACTATTGCAATACAGGATAATAAAGTGAGGTAATGAAAGAAATTATTTTTTAGCATATTAGCGTAATTTGTAAGAAAGTATTTTTATTGTATCAAAGTTTTTACAACAAAAAAAAATACAGATAAATACAAAAATATGGCTTTATTTATTACTCCAATAATAACTGGTAAATGGTAGTGGAGCGGTATTGTTTTTGTGGCTGTAAAATAGTATCCGGAAAAGCTGGATGATTAGGAGAATCAGGATAGTGCTAGGTTTCCAGGCAAAATGCAGTATGCTTATTTATAGGAATGCCATTTTTATTTATACAAGTACCGTCTAAAGAATTGCCAGTATAAAATTGTACAGCAGGCTCCGTAGTAAAAAGTTTTAATCGGGTACCTGTTTTATTTTCTACCACAGAGGCAGCGTGTAAGAGTTCTTTTTTTGTATTTTTAAATATATAGCTATGATCAAAATCTGCTTCAGGAATCGTATGTGGCACAGTAAAATCGTATATGCTGTCATTTTTTGCAAGTGAAAATGTTTGCCTGTTTAATTCAAATTTTCTTTTTGCAATACGGTTGGCATAGCGTCCAATTATTGTTCCAAAATAAGGATGCGGTTTAAGGCAGGACGCCAGATCATTAAAGCCCACTATACGATCAATTTCATTTCCGTTTTTATCGGTATTAATCCATGAGATGATGGCACCACCATAATTTGAAATAATTACATTATTACCCGTAGCGTTTATAAGTGTAAAAAATAACCCGCTTTACCCTCTACTTTGCCTGTATTAGTTTTTATAATTTCTGAATTACTAACTGACATAACACCAGATATTATTTTTTTAAAAAATAGCTTTTACTTACTATTCACTTTTATGTATTTCACTTTCCAATCGTTTTTATGACCAGGCGTGTTGCCTTACAGGTAAACCGCTGTGCTGCTCAAAAAAATAAAATGTACAGCCAATGTTTGTTGCTCATTATAATTTACATCCTGCATGAATCAGTTGTTATTATGATCAAATATCTTTTGCCTGTAAAAGAGTTTCCTTCTTTATTTTGCCCGGCGGCTACAATCTGGTCTGTTACTGCATCGTAACTTAATAATTTTATAAAAATTGGTATCCACTTATTATGTTGCTTTTAATAAATATCTGCCGGCTCAGCAATCAGCAGAAAAGTTTTAGCATTATGGTATAATTAAATAAGTACATCCATTACTCAAATGGATATTTTAATCCTATCTGCTTTCTTATATCCGTCATTGTTTCCTGCATATCATTGCTTCGGGAGTGAGGGATAACAGGGCTTTCAAAATAACCTGCGCTTATGCTGTCATTTGCATGTTGCATTTCATAAATAAATCCGTGTGAAGATCTGCCATCATTATATGTTTCTGTTAACTCAAAGTTTTTATCATATAAATGAACTTCCCGGGCTTTATGAAAATGAGGTAACTCAATGTATCCTTCTTCGCCAAACAGGTATCCTGTATTTTTCATTTTTGTGGTAACGGAGCAAAATAAGCTGGCTGTTATATCAGCATATTCAAATAACATACCCACACTTTCATCTACACCGGTTGCTGCCATTCGTGCAGATGCAACTATTTTTTGAGGTGCACTGTTTGCAAAATAATATGCAAACGCAATAGGATAAATGCCAATATCCAGCAATGAACCGCCCGCCAGTGCAGGATTATAGAGCCTTCCTGTAAGATTTTTTGGTGCTGCCATAGCAAAATCTGCCTGTATAACTTTTATTTTTCCTATGCGACCTTCATCCACCCATTGTTTTGCTTTTTGTACCGCCGGCATAAAATAGGTCCACATAGCTTCCATTAAAAAAATATTATTTGCTTTTGAAACTGCTGCTAATATTTTAAATTCTTTATCATTTACTGTAATTGGTTTTTCGCATAAAACGGCTTTCCCGTTTTGAATACATTTAAGCGCATGCTCAAAATGAAAATTATGTGTGGTAGAAATATAAACAGCATCAATTGCAGTACTGCTATACAATTCTTCATACGTTAATACCTGCGGAATATGATGCAAACCCGCAAACTGTTTTGCTCTTTCTTCATTGCCAGAAGCAACAGCAACTAATGATGCATGCTGCATTAATGCAAAATCTTTTACAAATGATTTTGCAATATTACCTGCACCAAGTATAGCCCAGCGTATATTTTTGGTATTATTCATTGGTAAAAAAGAATGATAAAATTTGTGTTGTTATTTTCTCTGGTAGAAAAGATAAGATAATCCTGTATGCTGCCAAACATTTCTGAAAATAATTTAAAAACCCGGGACTAAAGCTGGTATAAGTAAATGAAAAGATTACAATAATAATGAATGAAAAATATTTTTATTTCAATTTTGTATAAAAATTATTTTGACTGGTAATAGTATTCTAATAAGTTTTGCATCTATAAAAATAAATATTATTTTATGCTGGCCAGCATATTCTGTGCATCTACTTTTATCCTAGGGTCATCTTCTGTTTGATTTTTTAAAGTGAGCATGTAGTTAAGAATTGGTAAGGCTTTTATACTTTCGCCATTTTTCTTATAGGCCCTTGCAAGCTCGAGGTAGTTTAAAATAAAAGATGGACTTATAGCTTTTGCTTTCTCATAACAATTAATGGAGTTTTTTAAACTTGCAGCAGGCAAGCCTCCGTATATAATTTTTGCTGCAGTACGCTCTAGCCCGCTTAAATTACTTACTTCATAATTCCACTTACCCAATATATGCCAGGCCTTAAAATTTTTAGGATTTATAGCAATTGCTTTATCTGCATAGCTTTTTATTTCTTTAACGGCACTTATCTTTTCCCGTCCGCTTTTAGTAAGTATAGTTCTGCCTATGCATATAGCCATGGCCACATTTGCGTCATCACTTTCCGGGTATAAACGCAGCGATGTTTTTGCATAAATAATTCCTGTGGCAATGTAATCTTCCTTCATTTTCGCAGTAGTTTCCCGTGCTCCTATCCTGCTACATAGTTCGCTGCACTTGGTAAGGGCATATAAATTTGAAGGCTGTATTTTTAAAACTTCTTTAAATTTTAAAAAAGCAGCTTTCTCATTGGGTATGGCTTCAAGCCTATCGGCTTCTTTTACAATAACGGTAATATCCTGTGCATAAGAATGATGCATCATTAAAAAGCATACAATAGATAGAAAAAAAAATTTCATTTACTAAAACGATTTTGAGTACGTAATACCTACGTATCCTGTAAAGTTATAGATCGGCGGATTTAATTTTTGAATATTAATGTTAATTATGGCTATTCTGCCATCAACTTTATACATTTCTTCTGCAATATCCTGAGCCAGCATTTCGAGCAAAAGCGCAGGGTTCGCAAATCTTTTTTTTATTAATTCATACAACAGCACGTAGTTAATAGTATCTATTATTGTTTCTATTTTACCTGTTTTAAAACTTACATCAACATTTACTTTAAAACGGGCTCCTGTTATTTTTTCTTCATCATATAATCCATGATGAGCAAAAAATATCATTTCATTTAAATGAATGGTCATCATTAGTGTAATCCTTTTTCGCTTAAATAACGCTCTGCATCCAGAGAAGCCATACAACCACTGCCGGCAGCAGTTACAGCCTGCCTGTATATTTTATCCTGTACATCGCCCGATGCGAAAACCCCTTCTACATTTGTTTTAGATGTACCGGGTGTGGTTATTAAATAACCTGCATCATCCATATCTAACCAGCCTTTAAATATATCGCTGTTGGGTTTGTGACCTATAGCTACAAAAAATGCGCTCACCGGTATTGTTATTTTTTCTTTGGTAATATTATTTAAAATACGCACTCCTTCTACTTTTTTATCACCAAGAATTTCATCTGTTTCGCTGTTCCAGTATATTTTTATATTGGGTGCATCTATTACTCTTTGCTGCATTATTTTACTTGCCCGCATTTCTCCTTTTCTTACAATCATGTGCACCGTACTGCAAATTTTAGATAGGTATAGTGCTTCTTCTGCCGCTGTATCTCCTGCCCCTACTATTGCAGCTTCTTTTCCTTTAAAGAAAAAACCATCACAAACGGCACAGGCACTTACACCATAACCATTTAGTCTCTGTTCACTTTCTATACCCAGCCATTTGGCAGCAGCTCCAGTGCTTATAATTATAGCATCTGTTGCTATCCATTTTTCTTCGTCTATTTCTACCCTTAATGGTCTTGTACTAAAATCTACTTTTGTGGCCAGCCCGTAACGTATGTCAGTACCCATTCTTGCTGCCTGCTTTTCAAAATGTACCATCATTTCCGGGCCTTGTATTCCATCAGGGTAGCCAGGGTAATTTTCAACTTCCGTTGTAATGGTGAGCTGGCCGCCTGGTTGTATGCCCTGGTATAATACAGGTTTCATATTTGCCCTTGCTGCATAAATAGCCGCCGTATATCCGGCAGGGCCACTTCCTATTATTAGGCAACTTACTTTTTCATCTGTGGTAATATCCATTATTCCTGTTCTTATTTTTTAAGTGAAAATATACTTTAATTTTTATTGGGCAATGATGGTTTTATATTGTGCCGCATATCCTGCAAATACCCCCAAAGCACCATTACTTATATTGCCAATTACTTTATTGGGCTGCGAAAAAGGATTCCCAATTCCCTGGTATGCAAACTCCCAAGTGCTCCAAAAAGTATATGTTGGCTTGGTAATATTGGTAAATCTTAGTGTAATGGTATCCCCTCTTTTAAAGAAATTACTATCTGCTTTTGGCCGATCATTTCTATCTATACCTGGGGGCAGTTGTACAGAGAATGTAGTGCCATCGACTACCTGATCATCCGATACAGAGTTTTCTCCTGCAAAAAAAGGATTGCTGTTTTTCTTTGTGAAATAACGGGCAAAACTTCCCAGCCCTGGCGGATCTGTAGCTTTTATAAACAATATTCTTTTAGCCGTATCCGGGTTTTGTGGTGCAGGTATTACCCACATAGAATCCAGTTTAATATTATTTAAAGGAATAGAAGTGGATGCGGTATATTCTTTTCCTTCAGATAAAATTCTTAAAGAATAGGATTTATTTATTTCTCCTAAAAACGCAGTGGCAGGGCTTGCCGGGTCGTTGCTGTATACATAAGCTGTAAAACCCGGCGCTAATGGAATAGGATACTCTTTTAATTTATGCGTTAACGTCCCATTGGAAACATATACATCTGCATTATGAATAAAACTAGCCGATAAAATTTCGGGAGATATTTTACTGAAAAAAGACAAGCTTCTGGACAATACTACTGTTGGCGGTTTTGCATTTTCAATTTCTGCATCTACCACCAATACAGGTGGAGATTCTTTAAGATCAAAATCAATATTTTTTTCGCAGGATGCAACAAGAAAAAGACTTACTAAAAAAAGATACCATTTCATACTGTAAAATTACAGCTATTATACAATGATGGCAAATGGCAGGCAATAATAAAAAAAAATTAGTACCACTTTATCAAAAACCTTATTATTCGTTTTAATAAATTGGCGAAGCAAATAAAAATTACACGCTATTTTTACCAAATGGAGGCTTTAGCATATTACACAGAACGAAAAAAAGATTTAACTGCTCAATTATTAAAAACAAAACAATACAAATCTGTTTTTGCCGCATTAAGACTGGGAAGTATAGTTGCAGTATTTTTAATTTTTTATTTTTTGTGGAATACAGGTAAAATATATGCCGTATCTGCTGCTTTTATAATGCTTATTATTTTTATAAGGCTGGTGCATAAAGATCTTGCCAATAGCGCTGCGGCTGCACATTTAAAAAGATTGATCGGTATAAATGAAGATGAAATAAATGCTGTAGCAGGAAAATATTTTCAGTTTGATGATGGAAAAATATTTACTCCGCATGAACATTTTTATGCTAATGATATGGATGTGTTCGGGCATGCTTCCTTGTACCAGTTTATTAACCGCACAACATCAGAAATGGGCGCACAAAAACTGGCAGACTGGTTACTACATCCGGCAGATAAAGAAACCATATTACAAAGACAAGCAGCTTTGGCAACATTAATGCCGCTAAGCAATTGGCGACAAAACATAACGGCCATTGGTAAAAAAACAATTATCAAAAAAAGTACATTAGGCAAAATAGCCAACTGGCTGCAGCAACCATCGCTTTTTTTACAATTTAAACCCTGGCAGTGGCTGCGTTACTTGCTGCCACTTATTATACTTGGCATAACTGCAATGGTAATTTTTGGGTATATCTCTCTAAATTATTTTTATGGCACCATGCTTATCAGTGGTATCATTGGTTTTCAAATAAACAAAATCATTTCACCACTACACGAGCAGCTATCCAAAATAGTAGATGAGCTGGAAGCATTGTCTGAAAGTATTGCTGCAATTGAGTCTCAGTCGTTTCAAACAACCCTTTTACAGAAGCTTAAAAATAATTTACAAAATGATAAAGAGAAGGCTTCTGCTACAATAAACCAATTGCAAAAAATACTGGACAGGCTGGATATTCGGTATAATATTGTAATTTCTGCACCATTAAATTTACTACTTTTCTGGAATCTTCAACAGGTGCTGGATCTGGAAAATTGGAAAAATAAAAATACAAGCCGTATAGATACATGGTTTGATACACTTGCAAATATTGAAGCGCTTAATAGTTTAACAACACTACAATTTAATAATAAGGATTGGTGCATACCGGTGTTGCACAATGATCATTTTTTTATTAATGCAAAAGAATTAGGGCATCCTTTAATACCTGTTATAAAAAGAATAAATAATTATATTAGTATAAATGAAGCAGGCAAAATAATGGTAGTTACCGGCAGTAATATGGCAGGCAAAAGTACATATTTGCGCAGCCTTGGTATAAACGTGATACTGGCCATGGCGGGGGCTCCTGCTTGTGCTACAGCTTTTGAAATATCGCCTGTGCAATTGCTTAGCAGTATGCGTATTGCAGATAATTTGGAAGAAAGCACTTCTACCTTTTACGCAGAATTAAAAAAGCTTAAAACGGTTATTGAGAAAATAAATGCCAAAGAAAAAGTATTCGTTTTACTGGATGAAATTTTACGGGGTACAAATTCGCTGGATAGGCACACTGGCAGCGAAGCGCTTATTCAGCAGCTCATAAAACAAAACGCTGCCGCAATTATTGCAACGCATGATTTAGCATTGGCCGATCTTAAAAATATTTATCCCTTGCATATTATCACCAAACATTTTGACGTACAAGTAAATGGCGAGGAATTATATTTTGATTACAAATTAAAAGAAGGTGTTTGTACAAGCATGAATGCTTCTATTCTCATGAAAAATATAGGACTGGAATTGTGAGTTTATTTAAAAAAATTATTCCGTTATTTCGTCTAAAGCTCCTTGCAATTCATTTAAACTATGGTTATCTTTTACGACTTTTGCCTGCTCCATTCCTTTTGTATAAATGTTAACAGCATTTTCATAATCGCCTGCTCTTTCCAGTAATTTACCGAGGTGATAATAAGAACCTACATAACCAGGCTCCTTTTGTAATATAGCTTCAAACATTGTACGGGCCTCATTATCATTCCCCACTTTTATATATTCTAATGCCAGTGCATGCTGCAAAAAACTATCTGCAGGAGAGGTGGCTAAAAATGATTTTAATTTATCTATACGCTCCATATAATTATTTTTTTAGGGCTTTGATGTTTTACAAATACATGGCTTATATTTGCATATAGTTGCATAAACAACCTTTAATATTTACATAATGAAAATCCTTGTTTGCATAAGTAAAACGCCAGATACAACGGCAAAAATAGCCTTCACTGATAACAATACGAAATTTGCTGCTGATGGAGTGCAGTGGATTATTAATCCTTACGATGAGTGGTATGCATTGGTAAGAGCCATTGAGTTAAAAGAAAAAGATCCTGCTACGGTTTTGCATTTAATAAATGTGGGTTTAGCAGATACTGATCCTATTATTCGCAAGGCACTTGCACTGGGCGGTGATGAAGCTTTTAGAGTTAATACAGATAGTAGTGATAGCTTTTACATTGCATCGCAAATTGCAAATATTGCAAAAGAAACTTCTTACGATCTTATTTTTACCGGTAAAGAAACCATTGATTATAACGGTTCTTCTATTGGTGGAATGGTAGCAGAATTATTAAACCTTCCTTATATTTCTCATGCAATAAAATTTGATTTAGATGGCGGAAACGCAATGGTAGTAAGAGAAATAGAGGGTGGTGAAGAAACTGATAAAGTTGCATTACCTGTGGTAGTAAGTTGCCAAAAAGGAATGGCAGAACAACGTATACCCAATATGAAAGGTATTATGGGAGCAAGAACAAAACCATTAAAAGTTTTAGAGCCAGTAGCTGCAGAAAGTTATACCAGTATCGCTTCTTTTGATTTACCCCCGGCAAAAGCCGGTGTCAAATTAATAAGTGCAGAAAACCCGGAAGAGCTGGTGAGATTACTGCACGAAGAAGCGAAGGTATTTTAATGGATAATTCGTAAATGGATAATGTATAACATTTTAATTTCATTGTACATTAATCTACTCTAAAATTCCATTAACATGAAAAAAAATATATAAAAAGATAAAAGTTTCAAATTTGCAATACGAATAATAAATCTTTATAAATTTTTAAAATCAGAACATAAAAAATTTGTTTTATCGCAGCAAATTATAAAAAAGCGGAACATCAATAGGAGCATTAGTTAGAGAAACTGAATATGCCGAAAGCATAAAAGATTTTATCCATAAACTTAGCATAGGATTTAAATAAATAAATGAAAAAGAATATTGGCTAGATTTATTGTTTGCTACAGATTTTATAAATATTAGAATGTATGACTCACTTAAAAAAGATTGTGTAGCGCTATTAAAATTATTAACAGCAAGCATAAAAACCAGTAGGCTTCGAGTTAAATAAAATATCCATTAACCATTAACCAATTATTAATTATGGTACTCGTATTTATTGATCAACAAGAAGGTCATATTAAAAAAAGTTCTTTAGAAGCTGCAAGCTATGCTGCCGAAGTTGCAAAACTTACTGGTACAACTGCAGAGGCCATTTTAATAGGCAATGTAAATGATAATGTAGCAAGTTTAGGAAATTATGGGATCACAAAAGTGCATAAGGTTACCAACACTACGTTGGATAAATTTGATGCACAAATTTTTACAAAAGTGATAGCGCAAGCCGCTGTAAATGCTGATGTAATAGTTTTCTCAAATAATACTACAGCAAAAGCTATCGCACCAAGACTCAGTGTAAGTTTAAAAGCTGGATTAGTTGCTGGAGCATGTGCATTGCCGGATTTGAGCAACGGCTTTACGGTGAAGAAAACAGTGTTTAGCGGAAAAGCATTCGCAAACATTACGGTGAATACTGCCAAAAAAATAATTGCATTAAATCCAAATTCGTTCACGGTTGTTACAACAGTTGCTCAGGCAGAAGTTATACCATTTGAGGCTACTATAGGAGTGGCTAAGGTAGAGGTAATAAGTACAGATTTGGTTAAAGGAGAAGTACCACTGGGAGAAGCTGATATTGTAGTAAGTGGTGGCCGTGGTTTAAAAGGGCCAGAAAACTGGGGCATGATAACAGATCTTGCACACTTGCTTGGTGCTGCAACAGCCTGCAGCCGCCCTGTCGCAGATATTAACTGGCGCCCGCACCACGAGCATGTGGGGCAAACAGGGCTTGCCATTGCACCAAATTTGTACATAGCAGTAGGAATATCCGGCGCAATACAACACCTTGCCGGCGTAAACCGCAGCAAAACTATTGTTGTAATAAACAAAGACCCCGAAGCGCCATTTTTTAAAGCAGCAGACTATGGTATTGTTGGAGATGCTTTTGAAGTAATGCCAAAAATTATAGAAGCGGTAAAGAAAATGAAAAGTGCATAAAACTTTTTGTAGATAATTTAAAAGCCTTTCAACCTGTTTGAAAGGCTTTATTTTTTATATTTGCCCATTCGTATAAATCATGAAGAAAATAGAACTGGAAATAGTAGCATTATCACACAGCATTACGCAAACCCAATCTTATGCGGTTGTATTGGGCGAAGTAAACGGGCTAAGAAGATTACCCATAGTAATTGGTGGGTTTGAAGCACAGGCCATAGCCGTGGCATTAGAGCGCATGAGCCCAAGCCGCCCGCTCACACACGACCTTATGAAAAATTTTATGATGTCATTTAATGTAGAGCTGCACGAAATAATTATTAATAATTTACAGGAAGGCATTTTTTATTCTAAACTGGTTTGCAGTTCCGAAAACGATACGGTAGAAATAGATTCCCGTACCTCCGATGCACTGGCACTTGCCGTAAGGTTTGGCTGCCCCATTTATACTTTTGATAATATTTTAGACCAGGCAGGTGTAATGATGGATGATGATATGAAGCCTGTAACAGATATAAAAGAAGCAGTGGCATCTACCACTAGCAGCAGCAATGAAGATCTTAACAGAATGACGCTGGATGAATTAAATACCCTCCTCACAGAAGTGCTAGAAAATGAGGATTACATAAAAGCTATCAGAATAAGAGATGAAATAAAAAGCAGGAATAAAAATTAATAATTATTAATTTTATTATTTTAAAAGATATGTCTATTATTTTACTTTTTTATTTGTGTTAGAGATAAAATGCGGCATTTATTTAAAAGCCTTCTGATCTAAAAATATTATAAATTATTCATTATAAATTATTAATCAGTGGTTCTTTTTCCCAATTGCAAAATAAATATTGGTCTTACTATAACCGGCAAGCGGGATGATGGTTATCATAACATGGAAACTATATTCTATCCTCTTGCAATAAAAGATGCAGTAGAAATTATAGAGCATAAAGATGCTGAAAAAGATATTGTTTTCTCTATTACCGGAAAGGAGATAGCAGGGAATGAACAGGACAACCTTTGCATAAAAGCATATCGTTTACTTCGCCAGGATTTTCCGAAATTGCCCCCGGTAAAAATACATTTACATAAACACATTCCTATGGGAGCCGGTCTGGGCGGCGGTTCTGCAGATGCTTCTGCAATACTTATTTTATTAAATAAAAAATTCTCTCTAAATATTTCAAAAGAAAAATTATTGCATTATGCCCTACAACTGGGCAGCGATTGTCCTTTTTTTATTGTAAATAAACCTTCTTTTGCTACTGGCCGTGGGGAAGTATTGCAGCCTATAAAATTAAATCTTTCTGCATATAAAATTGTACTCGTAAACCCTCGCATTCACATTAATACAAAAGCGGCATTTGCACATTTAAATCCAGAAAAGTTTTCTAAAGTATCACAACTTTTAAATGATATACAAAAAGATATCTTCGAATGGAAAAAATATATTAAAAACGATTTTGAAACACCTGTATTTACCCAGCATCCGGAAATTGAAAATATCAAAAAAATGTTTTACGATATAGGTGCTGCTTACAGCGCAATGAGCGGCAGTGGCAGCAGTGTGTATGGTATTTTTAAAAAAGATGATATCATAAATATTAAATTACCTTCCCATTACTTTTGCCAATTCATTTAAAACCATACCTTCGCATCATCAGTTTCATTTCAACCATACCACATTTTCTTTGCAGTAATTTAGATCTGCTCAATCATCGAGCATAACTTCCTTCCACCTTCTGATTTTTCAGAGGGTTGCTTTTTTATCTCCCTTTACCAATACACAATCACTTTTAAATTTATTATCATGACGGTAACAACTCATGCAACAGCAGCCACGCAACATTATATTGATATAGAGGAGCGCTATGGCGCCCACAATTATCATCCACTACCCGTGGTTTTAAAAAAAGGACTAGGTGTTTTTTTATGGGATGTTGATGGAAAAAAATATTACGATTTCCTTAGTGGCTATTCGGCAGTAAACCAGGGACATTGTCACCCAAAAATAGTGGCAGCCCTTATAGAACAGGCGCAGTTACTCACACTCACCTCCCGTGCGTTTCATAATAATTTGCTGGGCGAGTACGAAAAATACATTACAGCTTATTTTGGATATGATAAGGTATTGCCTATGAATACCGGCGTAGAAGCTGGCGAAACTGCGGTAAAGCTGGCCAGGCGCTGGGGGTATACCGTAAAAGGTATTGAAGCAAATAAAGCAAAAATAATTTTTGCAGAAGGAAATTTTTGGGGCAGAACACTAGCAGCCATTTCCTCTTCCACCGACCCAAGCAGTTACACCAATTTCGGTCCTTTTGTACCCGGTTTTGAAAATGTACCTTATAATGATTTGGTTGCACTAGAAAAAGTTTTTCAGGATAAAAACGTAGCAGCATTTATGTTTGAGCCTATACAGGGAGAAGCGGGTGTGGTAGTGCCGGATGAAGGTTACATAACCGGCATAAGAAAATTATGCAACGAATACAATGTGCTTATGATAGCAGATGAAATACAAACGGGGCTTTGCCGCACAGGTAAGTTGCTAGCATGCGATGCAGAAGAAATTCGTCCGGATATTTTAGTATTGGGAAAAGCACTGAGTGGTGGTACATTACCCATAAGTGCAGTGTTATGTGATAATGCCATTATGATGACCATAAAACCCGGAGAACATGGAAGTACGTATGGCGGAAACCCGCTTGCATGCAAGGTTGCTATTGCTGCACTACAAGTTTTAAAAGATGAAAAGATGGCGGAGAATGCAGCAATTATGGGACAGCTTTTTAGAGATGAACTACAAAAACTACAATCGCCGGTTATAAAAATAATTCGTGGCCGTGGTTTGCTTAATGCCATTGTAATAGAACATAGCAATAAAGATGCAGCATGGGATCTTTGTGTAGAAATGATGAATAACGGCTTGCTCGCAAAACCTACGCATGGCGATAAAATCCGTTTTGCGCCGGCATTAAATATTACAGCTGCGCAAATTTTAGATGCAGTGAAGATTATTAAAAAAAGTTTGAAATTACTGGAGTAAAAGACACTGTAATTAGCTAAGCAAAGTATCTGCTAATTCCACCATCCCATCTGTGGCATTCATTTCTATTTTTATAATATTTTTATATTGGCTCACTGCAGGAATGTTTTTATCAATAATATATTTTGGAACATCATCTGCAAGCACATCCAGCAAACCAGCAGCGGGATAAACTTGTAGCGATGTACCCACCAACACAAAAATATCTGCAGTTTGCATAATACTTACTGCTTGTGCTATCATAGGCACTTCTTCTTCAAACCAAACAATATGCGGTCGTAATTGTGTGCCATCTTCTCCCTTATCGCCTACATTAATATCACCCCGTATATCCTTAACGTTATCAGGATTTCCTAAGCTGTGCATTTTAAATATTTCGCCGTGTAAATGAAGAATAGTTGAAGAGCCGGCTCTTTCGTGCAGGTCATCTATATTTTGTGTAATGATGGTTATATTGTATTCATTTTCCAAAGCTGCAAGTGCCTTGTGTGCTGCATTTGGGAGGGCCGCTGCCACATCTCTGCGCCGCTCATTATAAAAATGTAATACCATTGCAGGGTCTTTTGCAAATCCCCTTGGTGTGGCCACATCTTCCACATTATATCCCATCCAAAGGCCATCGGTATCTCTAAAAGTTTTTATACCACTTTCCGCACTTATACCTGCACCCGTAAGTACTACTATGTGTTTTTTATCTGGCATAAATTATCTGTTATCTTACATTTATAATTCAAAAAGTTCATCCTACTACTCTCCTGCCAGCTCCATCACTATATCCCATTCTGCTTTACTTACTTTTTGTACAGAGAGGCGCATGTATTTTATGAGCTCCATTTGCTGCAGCCTTTCATCTGCTTTTACTTGTATGAGCGATACGGGCTTTTTTAATTTTTTTACAGGGCTTATATCTACCACACACCATGCCTCTATCGGCGTTGTAGGATCCTGGTAAGCTTCTTTTACAATTTTTGCTGTACCTACTATTTCCATTCCTTCGTTGCTATGATAAAATAAAACTTTATCAGCTTTTTTCATGCCACGCAAATTATTTCTGGCAGCATAATTTCTTACACCATCCCAAAAAGTTTTTTTATCTGCAACCAACTGATCCCAGCTATATTTAAATGGTTCTGACTTTACCAGCCAATATTGCATACACTATTTTTTAAAATCTAAAATAATTATTAATTTATTTCATGCTATCGCTACCAAAACTTAAGGGCAATAACTGTGCTGCACTTTGTATAATTATTACTTTTCCTTCCATACCGGATAATATAAGCCTCATGGGCTGACTAACCCGATTTTCATACTCTGCAAGGCTTTGGCGGCACATACCACAGGGTGTTATTGGTTGGTTACTTTGCCCTGCACCAGATAGATTATTGTAACTTATTGCCATCGTTTTTATAGGCTCATCTGTTTGCAGTATGCCCGCACTTGCCAGCAGCACACGCTCTGCACATATACCTACCGGGTAAGATGCATTTTCCTGATTTGTACCAAAAACTTTTTCGCCATTATTAAAAATAGCTGCGGCACCTACCATAAAATTACTATAGGGTGCATACGCCTTCTGCGTTATAAGCCTGGCTTCGGTAAGTAAAGCTGCATCTACTTTTGTAAGATCTGTAATATCATCATACACATCAAACCCAAAATTATAATCTTGTTTCATATATTTTACACTCACTGTATATTAATAAATGCGTGTATCTTTTTTAAAAATTTAAATATTCATTTTACGATTCTTTATTTATTATGCAGATAAAAAATCCTCCCGGCGCAATGCAGAGAGGATATTTTGTATAACTGAAATTAAAGCATTTATAGTAAAATATAATTTTTATTTTATGAGATTAAATAATCTTTTCCATCTTGGTCCGCCTTCCCAGCTAAACCATATTAGCGAGGCTTTTCCTACCACATGATCTTCTGGCACAAAGCCCCAATACCTGCTGTCCAGGCTCATGTGGCGGTTATCTCCCATCATCCAGTAATAATTCATTTTAAAAGTATATTGAGCAGATAGCACGCCATTCAGAAATATTTGCCCACCTTTATTTTCAAACTTATTGTTTTCATACACTTCAATACATCGCTGATAGCGTAAAATATTATCAGGAGTAAGCTGGATGGTAATTCCTTTTTTTGGAATAATAATCGGTCCGTAATTATCTACCGACCAGTGGTGAATGGTATCATAATAAGGATATAATTCTTCTGTTCTGTAACCCGGATGTTTATAGTCAACAATAAAATCGTTTAGCACATAGCCGGCCGGCAATTTCAGATTAGCTTTTTCCTGATTCGTTACATTTACCAGCAAATGCCCTGCCGTCATAGGTTGTACATCATTCTGGCTTTCCCTTGCATTAATACCAAAACTTTTTAATTTATCTACATCTACATAATCATTTTGTGGGTACGTTAACACATAAAAACGTTGCGATTGTGGAAACAGCGGTTGTGGTTGCCCGTTTATAAAAACCTGCCCGTTTACTACTTTTAATTCATCTCCGCCTATAGCTACACAACGTTTAATAAAATTTTCTCTTTTATCAACCGGCCTTGTAATAATAATATTTGCATATTGTTTTTGCACTTCTTCTCTGCTACCCATACGCCTTATGGCTTCGTAATAGGTAACTAAACTACCATAGTTAGCTTCATCATTTATAAGTGTATCATTTACCGGGAAATTAAATACAACCACATCATTTCTTTTTACCGGGCTTGCAAACCAGCGTGTATAGGGTATTTTAATGGCTTCGGAATAAGATTTCACGGGTACAAAAGGCATGGTATTATGTACAAAAGGCATAGCAATAGGTGTGTTGGGTATTCGTGGCCCATAAGCGAATTTGCTCACAAAAAGGAAATCATTTACCAACAAAGTTTTTTCCATACTGGGTGTTGGTATGGTGTATGCTTCAAATACAAAAGTGCGTATAAGTGTGGCGGCCACAATGGCGAATGCTGCAGCATCTATCCACTCCCTTGCTGCAGATTTTTTATAATTATCCACTACTTTTTTTCCTGCAAAGCGCTCACTGCTGCTAAAGCCGAGATAAGGAAAATATATAAACGGTAAAAAAACAGTTGCCGCATGGTGCCCAACACCAAACCTTCCAAAATGTTCTACAAATTTTATGGTAATCCAGATAGTAATAAATGCACCTGCAACCGGTATAAACTGCAGAAAAAACCAGCCTTTTTTCAATTCCATTTTTTCAACCATGCACCAGGTATTGTAAAATGGTATTAATGCTTTCCACGGCGTTATGCCCGCTTTTTTAAACATACCATACATCCCTATATGCCATCCTGCAGCACATACAATAAAAATAATCCAGCAAATACTCATAAGTATAATTTTATATTGCCAAAAGTAATAAATTGAAAGATATATCGGTATAAATTAACAAAGCAAATAAACGTTATACAAAACTCTTTACATCATCAGCAGTAATTGTTTTGCCACCCAATATTATAAGCCGCTCCACTACATTTCTAAGCTCTCTTATGTTACCCGTCCAGTCATAATTTTGCAAAAGATCCATTGCTGCCTTATCCAGCTCTTTTTGTGGCTGACCATAATCTGAGGCGATAAGTTTTGTAAAATGCTCTACCAGCATAGGAACATCTTCTCTTCTTTCGTTTAGCGATGGCACATGAATAATTATAACACCCAGTCTGTGGTAAAGATCCAGCCGAAATTTTTTCGCTTCCACTTCCTTTAGCAGATCTTTATTTGTAGCCACAATTATTCTTACGTCTACATTTATATCTTTCTCTGCTCCTACTCTTGTTATTTTTGCTTCCTGTAATGCACGCAATACTTTTGCCTGAGCTTCCAGGCTCATATCTCCTATTTCATCCAGAAATAATGTGCCGCCGCTGGCCTGTTCAAATTTACCAATGCGTTGTTTTATGGCAGAAGTAAAAGAACCTTTTTCATGACCAAACAATTCGCTTTCTATCAGTTCTCCTGGTATGGCTGCGCAATTCACTTCCACCATAGGGCCAGCATTTCTGCTGCTTTTTTCATGAATCCACCTGGCCACAAGCTCTTTACCCACCCCATTTTCGCCTGTTATCATTATCCTTGCTTCGGTAGGCGCTACTTTATCTATGGTATCTTTTATTTTTTGTATTGCCCGGCTTTCTCCAACCATTTCTATGGCTTTGTTGGCTTTGCGTTTTAGTACTTTGGTTTCTACAGATAGCTTTTTTCTGTCGGTAGCATTACGAAGTGTTATGAGCAGGCGATTAAGATCTGGTGGCTTGCTTATATAATCGAATGCGCCTTTCTTAACGGCTTCTACGGCAGTATCTATATTTCCATGACCACTAATCATAATCACTGGCACATCTGCATTTATTTCCCTTGCCTTCTCTAAAAATTCCATACCATCTACCTTGGGCATTTTAATATCGCAGAGTACCACATCGTAGTTTTTTTGCCCAAATTTTTTAAGTCCTTCTTCGCCATCGCTTGCCTCATCTATTTTATAGCCTTCAAAACCTAAAATTTCGGATAGTGTTTTACGAATTGCTTTTTCGTCATCAATTATGAGAATATCTGCCATATTGGTTTTTATTTATGGAAAAAAACTTTTTAAGTATCTAAAAGAAATTATAAGGTTTAAATATCTCCGCAGGCTTTACCCTACATTAAAACAAAAATAATGATTTATGCACATTAATATTTTTTCTGTTTTTTTATTAACCTCTATTTGCTCTTGCAATGCTGTAACCCCGCAGCCAAGGGTACCATCCGAAACCAGCATTATTGAAAATAACAAGAGTAAAGTACCTGCTACAATCCGGGATGTTTTGCTTCCTAAAACATTTGAAAGAACAGTTTATCCCCCACAATCATTTGCTTACTGGCTGCAAGATGTTCCGCTAAAAAAAGATAATACCGTTTACCTATATGATGGATCTTTAAAACACAACCAAACAGCACAGTATGCCGTGCTGGATATTACAACAGGCAACCAAAACCTGCAGCAATGTGCGGATGCAGTAATGCGGTTGCGGGCAGAATATTTATACAGCCTTGGGTTATATAACCTTATACATTTTACAGACAATGAAGGCAGGCAATACCGCTTTACCCAACCGTATAAACGGCCGCATTTTATGCAGTATTTAAATACTGTTTTTGGTATGTGCGGCTCTGCATCTCTTGCAAAAGAACTGGTACCGGTAAATATAAACGATATACAAGCCGGTGATGTTTTTATTCGTGGTGGCTTTCCCGGTCATGCAGTAATAGTAATGGATGTAGCAGAAAATAATGAAGGGGAAAAAGTATTTATGATTGCACAAAGCTATATGCCTGCACAGGATATTCACGTTTTGCGAAACCCTTTGCATGACGAACCTTTTGCATGGTATACCTTAAGTGATGCAGAAGAAATAATTACACCAGAATATATTTTTAAGAAAACTGAATTGAAAAGATGGAAATAATCCGCATTGTAGTTATAAAAATTTTAGCGTAAGAAATAAAAATGTAGGAATAATATGCTTGTTCAAAAGATAGGATGCTCCCTTTTTTATCAACATATAAAATTATTTGGCTGTATTAAATCGGTAAGAGAAACCTACTGCCCCATAGTTTTTTGGTGCTGCGTAATTTAGGCCAATTCCTCCGGAAATATCCAGCTTAAAATTATTGCTGATATAATACGCAAACCCAGCATCTGCGCTATTTTCCGGAGTATCATTTGTATATATTGTACCAAAGCTTTCAATATATGCATACCAGCTTTGCCCAATATTAAAACCTGTACTTATGGTGTAAAAATAAGCGGGTGACGCATTTAAACGCTCCCAATATTATAACCAAGCGCTATATTTTTTGTAAGGGTATGCTGGCAGTTAAAACGATAATTTAAACCTATGTATTTTTTTGAAACCTCATTATCAGTTGTAACATTCTGCAAAGTGGTATGGACAATAAATGCAGTTTTACGGAATAATCTCTTCTCTTCCATTAAAGCAGTTTAAAAGCCTAACTGTAATGCTGTATTTTTTTTGTATCGTTTTCTGAATATAATTTGTTGTTGCTAAAATCCAATTCCGCCATAACCCTTAGCTCAGTATTTTTGGTAACACCATATTTTAAAAGAGCTGTGGGTATAATATAAGTAGAAAAATAACTACTTTCTTTTGGGTAATAAAACCCATTTCTATTTGTATAAATTTTTGCGGGATAGTAAAAGCACTCTCTGTTTGATCCGGCCGATCAGTATCAATTTTAGATTGTGAGAATAAGTGAGGTGAAATTGCCAGGAGGACACAACATAACACTAAACCTAAAACAATAGTATAAAACTTAGGCTTTTCTAATATAAAATAAAGATAAGACTATCATTATTTTATTATTTATCTTATCTGTAGAAATTATTGCTCAAAATCCATTATAAGAGTTAAAAAAATGTTTTAGCAGTTTAAAAATAGCAAAAAATACAAGGAAAATTACTGGCAGCATTTTTTCTATACTGATTTACGTTATTTTAAACCTAAAATTAAAAATATGAAACCAAATATTGGTATCACTGCAGATCATTTAAAAAAAATTACAACTATTATTTCCTCTGTTTTGGCAGATGGTATGATGGTTTACATTAAAACAAGAAAATTTCACTGGAATGTATCTGGCGAAAGTTTTATGGAATATCATAAACTCTTTGAAGCACAGTATACCGAAATAGAAGAAGAGATAGATGAAGTAGCAGAAAGAATAAGCAAGCTGGGCGGTATGCCCATTGGCACAGCAAAAGAATTTTCTTCTTTGTCGCAAATAAAAGAAAATCCTGGGGTGATACCATCTTCATTGGATATGGTTAAAGAGTTGCTTGCAGATCATGAATCTATTATTATTTCTTTAAGGAAAGCGGTAGATGAATGTGCTGATAAACTTGGAGATGCTGGCACATCAGATTTTTTAACCAATATAATGGAAGACCATGAAACACTTGCATGGCAGCTTAGACGGTATTTAAAGTAAAATAATTTTATAAAGCAAAAGCTCCGTTTTATTAGGGGGGTTTTGCTTTTTTATTCACCGTCCAGTAAGTTTAAAAGCAATGCCGTCCACCCCGTTTGATGGGATGCACCTAATCCTTTTAAATGATCTCCATGAAAATATTCATGAAACAGTAGCAGATCATTACCTTCATTTTTGTAAAAAGAATTATATTCTCCAAACACATTACGCTCCCCATTTTCATCTTTTTTAAAAACAGACAGTATGCGCTTTGTATGCATTTGTGCCACTTGAGTAAGATTGTATTGCTGGCCACAGCCTGTAGGATAT
>JANXXM010000083.1 GCA_025350645.1 Ferruginibacter sp. | reverse complement strand
AAGCTAAATTACTAACGTCCAGCCCGAACAAAAGATGCCACGTTGCTGATGCCGAAGATCTCAATGACCTGCCCCACTTGCAGCAAGACTAGTGTTATTTATCACCCTAAAAACATCCTGCAAACATTTAAAAACACATCACTTAGCAGGTACGACCTATCGCTATTTTTTGTATATTGCAAGGCACACAAAACCATGTCACAAAACTAATCCTGATAGCAATCGGGACTAAGAGCTAAAAATTCCAACGCATAGCCCACCCACCCCGGCGGACGAATATCTATCAATATTTGTTCAATACTTCAACAACATATCTTTACTGGACACCAAAGCCCAACCCACCGTCCAACCGACATTAGGCTATCGGCTTAACTTAAACAAAAAAAAGTAACTTCGACTTTCCTAAAATATTTATAATCAACTGACAACTCAATGAGTGACATTAGAGAAATAGAAAAAACACTTTGGGCGGCGGCAGATAAGCTTCGCAGTAATATAGATGCTGCAGAATACAAGCATGTTGTATTAGGACTGATATTCTTAAAATATATTTCCGATGCGTTTTTAGAATTACACGAAAAGCTAAAAGCCGGTGAAGGAGAATTTGCAGGGGCAAACCCGGAAGACCCAGATGAATACCTTGCTTTTAATGTTTTTTATGTGCCTGAAAAAGCCCGCTGGGATTTTTTGCAGGCTAACGCAAAACAACCAACCATTGGTGTATTGATAGACCAGGCAATGGATGCCATTGAGAAAATAAATGATAACCTGAAGGGTATATTACCTAAAAACTATGCTGACCCTGATTTAGATAAACCACGTTTAGGTGAATTGCTGGACCTGATAGGTAATATTGGTTTTGGTGGCGAAGGACATAAAGGCAAAGATTTATTGGGGCAGGTGTATGAATATTTCCTTGGCATGTTTGCCGATGCAGAAGGTAAAAACGGCGGACAGTTTTACACACCGCAAAGTATTGTAAAAGTATTGGTAGACATGCTGGAGCCTTACAAAGGCAGAATATATGATGGCTGCTGTGGGAGTGGTGGCATGTTTGTGCAAAGTGAAAAATTTATTGAAAGCCACCAAGGCAAAATTGGTGACCTAAGTATATATGGACAGGAAAGCAACCCTACTACGGTAAAGCTGGCAAAAATGAATCTGGCAATACGTGGCATAGATGCCAACATACAATTTGGCGATACGTTTACCAATGACCTGCACCCCGACTTAAAAGCAGATTACATAATAGCCAACCCACCATTTAATATAAGCGACTGGAAGGGAGAACAACTAAGAGATGATAAGCGATGGAAGTATGGCATACCCCCCGTGGGTAATGCCAATTATGCCTGGCTGCAACATTTTTTACACAAGTTGAGCCCTAATGGTACCGCCGCCATTGTATTGGCAAACGGAAGTATGAACAGCAATACAGGTAATGAAGGGGAAATAAGAAAAGCCATGATAGAAGCCGGTGTGGTGGATTGTATGGTAGCACTGCCTGCACAATTATTTTACAACACCATGATACCTGCCTGCCTTTGGTTTTTGGCTAAAAATAAAAAGGGTTCTTCATTCCCCTCCTCCGGAGGGGTGTCCGCAGGACGGGGTGGTCTTAGAGACAGAAGAAAAGAAATATTATTTATTGATGCCCGCAACCTCGGCACAATGATAAACCGCCGAAACAAAGAACTGGGCGAAAAAGACATTGCCCAAATTACTGACACTTACCATAACTGGAGAAATTCCCCTCCTGGGGAGGGGCCAGGGGTGGTTTATGCAGACATACCAGGATTTTGCAAAGCTGGAACTATAGATGAAGTAATACAAAATAATTATGTGCTAATGCCTGGCAGGTATGTAGGCACAGAAGATGAAGTAGAAGACCTTGTACCCTTTGCTGAAAAAATGCAAACCCTTACCGCTACGCTTGCAGAGCAATTTGCCCAAGGCGAAAAATTACAGCAAACCATTCGTGAAAACTTAAAAG
Organism: Ferruginibacter sp.; assembly: GCA_025350645.1. Classification (GTDB taxonomy): domain Bacteria; phylum Bacteroidota; class Bacteroidia; order Chitinophagales; family Chitinophagaceae; genus Ferruginibacter. The sequence continues at coordinate 8,535 of JANXXM010000083.1, read as the reverse complement.
GAATTGGTTATGACTTTTGATATTCCCCTTTTACCGCCTACTACAGATGTGGAAACAAAGCCGGTTTTAAAACAACTGGCCGTAGCCCATAGATACCTTGCCCTACTAGATGGTAAATGTGCTGCCATACCCAATGAAAATATTTTAATAAATACACTGGCTTTGCAGGAAGCAAAGGAAAGTAGTGCCATTGAAAATATTATTACTACGCATGATGAATTGTATAAAAGCCAGCTCACCAATAATCTTTTTAACAATGCGGCAGCTAAAGAAGTGAGCCGCTATGCAGAAGCTTTAAAACAGGCGTTTCAGGTTATACGCAAAACAAAATTGATTGCCAATAAAGACATAAGGGGCATACAACAATACCTTGAACAGAATGATGCAGGCTACAGAAAAAACCCAGGCACCGTATTAAAGAATGATAAAACCGGAGAGGTAGTTTATACCCCGCCCCAAGATCATGCTTCCATAGAAAAGTATATGGATAATCTGGTAGAATTTATAAATGAAGAAGAGGGAAGCGACCTTGACCCGCTGATAAAAATGGCGATCATTCACCATCGTTTTGAAACCATACACCCATTTTATGATGGCAACGGGCGCACCGGCAGAATTATAAATATTTTATACCTTATTAAAACAGATCTTTTAAAACTACCCGTTTTATACCTCAGCCGTTACATTATACAGCATAAAGCAGATTACTATAATTTATTACAGCAAATAAGGGCAACAGGCGACTGGGAACCTTGGGTGTTGTTTATTTTAAAAGGCATAGAAGAAACCTCCAAACAGAGCCTGCATTTAATAGAAGGCATACAAAAATTAATGCTGCAATATAAAAAGCGAATAAGAACCGAACTCCCTAAAATATACAGCCAAGACCTTATAAATAATTTGTTTAAACACCCTTATACCAAAATAGAATTTTTGGAAGAAGAATTAAAAGTAACCAGGCAAACAGCTGCTACTTATTTAAATAGGTTGAGCAGTGTGGGGCTTTTGCTAAAGGTTAAAATAGGTAAAAGCAATTTTTATATAAATGAACCTTTGTTTTCACTTTTTAAAGATGGAGCACCCGTACAGCAGACTGCTGACCCGATTACAACCATAACCAAATGAAAATGAATATTTTGTATAATATTATACCTTATCCGATACATGTTCGCAAAATGTATTTTTTTAAACATGATTACAGAACGTGTTACCATTTCTCCATTTTTTTAACACGTTTTAAGAACGTGGGCGAATTTTGGCATTTTGCGGACACGTTATTAAAACGTGGGCGTTTTTTGGCTGTTTATGGACAGGGCGTGCATAACCCGATCACAAAAATCGATTGTACTGCCACGTTTGCAAAACAACCTTTGTTGGCAAAAACCATTTGTGAAAACTTAAAAGGGATTGGATATGAGTTTTAGTGAATGGAGGAAACATAAGTTGGGGGATATAACTGCTAAGATTGGAGCTGGTTCCACACCAACCGGTGGTAAAGAAACATATTCAAACGATGGAGAATTTGCTCTTATAAGAAGTCAAAATGTTTTAGACTTTACCTTTTCATACCATGGATTAGCTTACATAAACAAAGAACAGGCAAAGAAATTAAGCAATGTGGTTTTAGAAGAAGGTGATGTGTTATTAAATATAACAGGTGATAGTGTGGCAAGAGTTTGTCAAGTCCCAAAAACATTACTACCTGCAAGAGTTAACCAACATGTTGCTATAATACGTCCTAAAGAATTAGTTGATAATGCTTTTTTAAAATATTATTTATTAAACCCACCTACTAAAACTTTCTTATTAAATATATCTTCTGTTGGAGCTACAAGAAATGCTATTACAAAAGGAATGATTGAAGGATTAGAAATTTCCCTTCCTCCTCTCCAAACCCAACAACGCATTGCTTCAATCCTCTCTTCATTAGATGATAAAATAGAACTGAACCGACAAACCAACCAAACACTGGAAGCTATAGCACAAACGCTTTTTAAAGAAATGTGTTTGCCAAAGGGGGATGTGTTGGAAGATGGGTGGAGAGTGGGGAAGTTGGGGGAGGTGTTAAATTTCAAAAATGGAAAATATTCGCCACATAGAGATGATAGTTTTCAATATCCTGTTTATGGAGCAAATGGCATAATAGGGTTTTCGGAAAATTATAATTCGAAAGAAAAAAGCATAATTATTGGTAGAGTTGGTAGCTACTGCGGCGCAGTTTATTTTACATTAAATAAGAGTTACGTAACCGATAATGCAATAATAGCTGAATCAATAAATGAGCATGGAAGTATGTTCTGTTTCCATATTTTACAGAAATTAAATTTAAATAATTTTAAAGTCGGTTCCGGGCAACCGCTTTTAAATCAAACAATATTATCAAGTATTGAAATTGTTATTCCAAAGACCAAACTGATTAAAGAATTTGAGGTATTAGCATTATCTTTTTTTGAAAAAATTGATTTCAATTCTAAAGAAATTAAAACCCTCACAACTTTACGAGATAGTTTGTTGCCAAAATTGATGAAGGGAGAAATTGAAATGTAAAAGTTGAAACTTGTAGCAGTAGTTTTTTTACCTGCAATCATTCAGTGCTTCAAGCAGATAGATGTTCTATTTGGTAATATAAAACTCTGATCTATAAAAGTTAAATGTCTTATATTTATTATTCTTTAAATTAAAATAAAGATGCAGCCACTAATAGGAAACGATATTGAAAGCGAGCTTAGTTATGCTTATTTACATGCTGTAGCAAGTAAAATTGGTGCCGCAGCTAAAGTAGCAAATAGACATGAAGATAACAGGGGCGTAGATGCTTCGCTTACTGCTTGGGCTCCTTTTGTAGGTGGTGGTTACATTAAAGAAGTAGATTTAAAAATACAATTAAAAGCTACCATTGGAACTCCTGTTGATAGTGGTACTCATCTATCATATTTTTTAAGTGGCTTAAATAGATACAACGATTTGCGAAGCGATGCATTGGCACTTCATCGTATTTTGATAGTTATGTTTTTGCCCACAGATCCAAATAATTGGTTGACAATAAGTGAGCATGAATTAGTTTTAAAAAAATGTGCCTACTGGGTTAGTTTGAGAGGAGCTGCAGCATCTACGAATGGAACAGGTGAGACTATATACATCCCCAAAACACAAATATTTAATCCGGATAGTTTATCAGATATTTGCGCACGCCTTAGCCGAAATGAGGTTTTAAACTATCAGTTGCCATGAGTTTAAATTTCCAACATATTGCCCCGACAGATATTAGAGACCTTGCAAAGTCTCTAGGATGGTTGCAATTGCCAGAAGCCATTGCTGATAATTTGTATGTTTTAAATAATCTGGCATTACCAAAAAGGCAATTGGTTTTTCCATTAAATTCCGATGCTCCTGACTATAGTGAGTCTGTAGAAATTGTCTTAAATAAGATAGCCGAAATACAGAATAAGTCAATCGGCTATGTAATGTCAGAATTGAACGAATTAAAAGATGATACCTTACGCTTTAAGGTAGTAGATGCAAGAAATGAAAATAGTTTTATTCCTCTATCATATGCTGTCGCAGCAATTAATGGTGCAAAGGAAATGTTTTTATCTGCCGCTTGTTCAGTTCTTAAACCGCAATCTTTTCATCCAAGATTATCCAGAACAGAGGCACAAGAGTTAGTAGAAAAATCTAAGTTTAGACATACGGAAAAAGGAAGTTTTGTTTTAAAGGTTTCAACGCCAGTAAATGCAATGGAATTACAGGGAAATATTTTTCCGGCAGAAAATTTTCCCTTTGTACGCCAAACCACCTTAACTATAAATCAAGGTCTAACAAAACTGGTTACAGCCATTGAAGCAGATACATTAACACAATTGGTAGATGAAATAAAGAATGGTGCAACACCTGAAATATCATCCAACCTTTGCAAAGCGGTAACTAATTTTCAAGAAGAACACAATGATTTTGATTTATATGTAGATTTTACTTGGGCAAGTTCTTTACCGGTGCCTGCCAACATATCAACTCGAAAAATTATAAAAATCCAAAAAGATTATTTTTCCAGAATTGATGATGTAAGAAGAGAGTTAAGGGACACAGCACAAGAGAAAAAAAAGCAAGAGGATGTTTTTATGGCATCAGTGGAAAGGCTTGATGGAGAATTGGGAAATGATGGCAATCGGTCAGGTGAGGTAATTTTGAATCTTCTTCAAGAGGATGAAATTATTAAAGCTAAAACAATATTAAGTTCTGCACAATATGTTGAAGCAGATGAAGCACACATGACCTCAGGTGCTTTTATTAGAATTAAAGGAAAGCTCAATCCGGGCAACCAGCCACGTAACCTTACTGATGTTACTTTATTTGAATTAATAAGGCCGTAAAATAATGAAACAAGAAAAAATAAAACTTACACCTTCATCTGCAATGTTGTTATCACTGTTATCCGAACTTCCTCGAAACGGTGAGTTTGTCTCCGAATTTGCAGCAGAAAAAATTGCTTATTTTTTACAACGCTTTGGTGGTAAAGATGCTTTTAAACTGGAATTTCAACCGAATTTTTATGGTCCATATTCTGGTAAAGTAAAACATGTTTTACATCACATGAATGGCAGCTATGTTTTTGGCTATGGCTCAATGGATAAAAAACCTTTTGATGAAATAGGCTTGATAATGGATGCGGAAGAAGACGTAGATAATTTTTTAAATGCCAAAGAAAATGACCACCACAAAGCAGTTGTTTTAAAAACCAAAGCTTTCTTGCTGGGTTTTTATTCCGACTTTGGTTTAGAATTATTATCGACAGTAGATTTTATTATTTCAGATAAAAAAACAACTTCTATACCCGAAATAACTAAACATCTCGAAGGTTGGAGCGATAGAAAAAAAACCATGTTCACCAACCCTAAGTTTATTGCTTTAGCAGTAAAAAATATTGAAATGCATTTAGCATAATACTTAGCCGCAATGAACATCCTTACCGAAGATGAAATAGAACAAATGGCTTTGCAAACTTTGCAAGAGCAGGGCTATGAAATTATTAATGGGGCAACGATAGAAAGGCCTTACAACGAAGTAGTGCTAAGGGATCGTTTGCAAAATGCTATTGATACATTAAACCCTCAAATACCTGCAGTCATAAAATCAGAAGCTCTGCGGCAGGTCTTAAGAGTTCCCTCCACCACTTTATTAGGTAACAACGAAGCCTTTCATAAATTACTTACAGAAGGTGTAGATGTAAAAGGGAGAGAAGGGGAACAAATCAAAACGTTCAAAGTTTGGTTAATAGATTTTGAAAACCCTGCCAACAATAATTTTGCAGCCGTTAACCAATTTACCATTGTAGAAAACCACAATAACAAAAGACCGGATGTAATCATTTTTGTAAATGGTTTGCCATTGGTAGTAATAGAAATAAAAAATGCAACTGATGAAAAGGCAGATGTAAAAGCAGCTTTTAACCAACTACAAACATACAAGCAAGCCATTCCCACTTTGTTTAATTACAACAGTATACTAATAGCTACTGATGGTTGGTTTGCAAAAGCAGGAACCATTACAAGTGACTGGAGCCGTTTCAGTGGCTGGAAAATTCCTGAAGCAAAAGCAACAACCACCAGTATGGTTTCGGAACCTGATGGCGCTTATCACACAACGCTGTTTGCAAAAGAACCCACCTATTTAGAAATGGATGTGGTACTAAATGGAATGTTGGATAAAAAAACACTGATTGATTTGATCAGATATTTTATTGTCTTTGAAAAGACAAAAGAGAAAACGGTAAAGAAGATTGCGGCCTATCACCAATACTATGCTGTAAACAAAGCTATACGGTCCACAATAAAAGCTTCATCTCTGCTTGGAGACCAGCGAGCAGGTGTGGTATGGCATACGCAGGGAAGCGGTAAGAGTTTAAGCATGGTTTTTTATGCAGGCAAAATGGTAGTAACGCCTGAACTTAACAACCCAACTATAGTGGTGCTTACTGACAGAAATGATTTAGACCAACAGCTGTTTGAAACATTTAGTAACTGTCAGCAACTGATAAGACAAACGCCGATACAGGCAGAAAACAGAAAAAACCTACAAAGTTTGTTGTCTGTTGCATCAGGTGGTGTGGTGTTTACCACCATACAAAAATTTATTCCTGATGAAAAAGGCGGCGTATATCCTAAATTAAGTGACCGCAGAAATATTGTAGTAATTGCAGATGAAGCACACCGCAGCCAATACGATTTTATTGATGGCTATGCAAGGCATATGAGAGATGCATTACCCAACGCATCATTTATAGGTTTTACGGGAACACCAATAGAGAAAGAAGATAAAAACACACAGGCCATTTTTGGTGAGTATGTAGATATTTATGATATACAACAAGCCGTAGAAGATGGAGCAACGGTGCGTATCTTTTATGAAAGCAGGTTAGCAAAAATTGAACTTGATCCTGAAGAACAGAAAATAATTGATGAAAGAATAGAGGAAGTAACAGAAGAAGATGAACTAACCGAACGCCAACAACGTTTTGCAAAATGGACACAGCAGGAAGCCATTGTAGGAAGTGATAAACGATTGCAACAAGTAGCTGCAGATATTGTAAAACATTTTGAGCAACGCAGTGAAGTATTTGACGGCAAGGGAATGATAGTGTGTATGAGCCGCAGAATATGTGTGGCACTGTTTGATGCCATCATTAAAGTGCGGCCTGAATGGTACAGCGGCGAAGATGATAAAGGAGCTATAAAAGTAATAATGACGGGTTCATCATCAGACCCATTGGACTGGCAGGAACACATACGAAACAAACCCCGAAGAAAAGCAATTGGCGACAGACTGAAAGACCCAAAAGACAGTCTGAAACTTGTGCTAGTAAGAGATATGTGGCTCACGGGTTTTGACGCACCTTGTCTGCATACTTTGTATGTGGACAAGCCAATGACAGGACATAATTTAATGCAGGCTATAGCAAGAGTGAACCGGGTTTTTAAAGACAAAGAAGGTGGGCTAATTGTTGATTACCTGGGCATAGCGCAAGATTTAAAAAAGGCATTAAGCATATACACCTCAAGTGGAGGTAAAGGTAAAATAGAATTTGACCAAGAGGAAGCAGTTGCAAAAATGCAGGAACTGTATGAAGTGGTGGTAGATTTATTTGATGGCTTTGATTATAAGAAGTTTTTTGATTTGCAGCCAAGGCAAAAGCTTACTTTTCTGCTGGACGCAACAGAATTTATTTTAGAACTCGATAAGGGAAAAGAAAGGTTTAGCAGTAATGTGAGCAACCTTTCCAAAGCATTCGCCCTTTCCGTTCCTCATCCAAATGCATTAGCCATCAGAGATGATGTGAGTTTTTTTCAGGCTATAAAAGCAAGGATTTCCAAACTAAGAGAAAGCAATAAAAAGCGGAGTGATGATGAAGTGGAAACCGCCATCAGGCAAATAGTTTCAGACGCTTTGATATCTACAGAAGTGCTGGATATTTTTCAGGTAGCAGGTTTGGAAAAACCGGAAATCTCCATTTTATCAGATGAGTTTTTAGCAGAGTTAAAAGACATGCCAAGAAAGAACCTTGCATTAGAACTTTTAAAACGATTGCTGAATGATGAAATAAAAAAGCGCTCTACAAGAAATATAATACAAGGGAAGAAATTTTCTGAAATGCTGGCAGATGCTATAAAACGTTACCAAAACAATGCGATAACGGCAGCTGAAGTAATAGAAGAAATGATAAGGCTTGCCAAGGATTTAAAAAATGCCGATAAGCGTGGCGAAGATTTAAAACTTGATTTTAGAGAACTGGCTTTTTACGATGCGCTGGAAGTAAGTGATAGTGCAGTGTTGGTGTTAGGAGATGAGATTTTAAAAACAATTGCAAGAGAGCTTGTGCAAAGTGTGCGCAAATCTGTAAAGATAGATTGGGATAAAAAGGAAAGTGTGCAGGCGGAAATGCGGGTACAGATAAAGCGCATTTTACGAAAATATGGCTATCCACCAGATAAGCAAGAGAAAGCAGTTAAGACAATTTTGGAACAAGCAAAATTAATTGGAGACGAATTTCAGAAAACGAATAACTCACCACTATTGAGACAATAGGGGTATCAAATTGCCAACGCTAAAAGATACCACACATTTGCAAATGCACACAAGCCCACACACAGAGGTCAAGCTTTGTAAAAGGGTATTGCTTGCAAACGCTTCCAAAACCCCTTGATACAATTAAAACCATTTCGTTCTACAAATCCGTCTGCACGTTACAAAAGGTTTTGTGCAATTGGAGCATTACGTTGAAACAATCATCGACACTGCATATTCATGCTTTGGTTTCTGCAAACTTAATTTTGCCAGGCTTAAGTTCTAAACTTTGACTTTTATTTATAAATTTAATCTCCATTTCGGGCTGTTAGTTGGTTAATACGAAAATGAATAATATACAAGACCAATTTTTTTAATTGGGTTTTTTTATTTACTTTTGGTCTATAATATTATTCATTTATGTCAAAAGTTTTAAATATTCTAGTAAAAGAATCGATAACGGAAATTAGAGCCTTA
>JANXXM010000045.1 GCA_025350645.1 Ferruginibacter sp. | reverse complement strand
TTTTGCTTAATAATACCTGCTTCTGGCATTTCGGTTGCATAGTTGGCTATGCGTATCCGTTTTTCATCTATCATTAAAAGCTCTATTATTTCTTTTTTGTTATCTGCACATAATATTAAACCAACAGGAAGTTCTTCATGTTGCCTCATTTCATATTTCTCGAGCCAGCGTAAATACAACTCCATTTGCGATTTATAGCTATGTTTAAATTTACCCAATTTTAATTCAATAGCCACTAAACGGTTTAAACCCCTGTGATAAAAAAGCAAGTCCAGCGTATAATCTTCTCCATCAATAATCATTTTTTTTGCCTGCTCAAAAAAGCAAAGTCATTCCCTATTTCAATAATAAATTTTTGTAGTTCAATAATAATAGCAGTTTCTAAATCTTTTTCACTGTACACATCTTTCAGGTCTAAAAAATCCAATAAATAGCTATCCCTAAAAACTATATTTTCTGTAAATTTCTTTTGGGTCTGTAGTTGTTTCAGCTCTTGCTTAATTAATTTTTCAGGTTTTTTACTCAACGCAGTTCTTTCGTACAGCATGCTGTTTATACGGTCTCTTAGTTCCCTTACATTCCAGTGTTCTATTTTACAAAGCTCCGTATAGTAGCTTCTTGCAATATCGTTTTTTACATTTGTATTTCTATAAAATGGCTCCAACTTAAAAGTGGCGACAGTGTCGCCACAATCTTTATTTTACTAAATGCTTTATAAAATCTTCGCACCCTGTGTAAAGATGAGGTAGTATATCCTTTACCAAATTGCTGTATCAAAAGTGGCGACAGTGTCGCCACAATCTCTAAACCATAAATTTCTTCAGTACTGGCAAGGGTTTCATCAATATGCTTGCCTATCTGCCAGTTAAGCATTGTAAGCTCTTGGTTTATGCTGCGGCTTATATTTTCTTTACTGGTGGTAATTAATGCAGCAATTTGTAAAAACAGTTTTTTGCTTTGTTGCTGTATTATTTTTTTAGATGTTGCTGTAAGCTGTTTCATTAATACTAATTTAATGTAATTACATTAGTTGGTAATACAATTACCGGCAAAGCTTTTTATAAAGGGCAATTACCGGTGAATTGTCGCATAATATTTTTTGCGGGTACTAATTTTATTTTACATATTCCAATGTTTTCAAAAACCGATTGCTTCTCTTTTATTTTGAGGAAAGCTGGGGTGCCAAAGTAAAGAGTGCGTTTAATCATCTTAGGTTATTTAATATTCTCCCACTTTTATAATTTTGCCAATGTGATTGATGCGAACTTTCAATATTTTTCTAATTCCATTTAGACCCGATCTTATATATGCTACATTTTCTAAAGCTTTTACATTTTCTACATTTGTTTCCAAATGATGTCTAAAAAAATAATCTTTTGTAGCTATTTTTTGTACCCTAAATAAATGTTGACTAATTATCTTATTATTTTTTGTATCCAATAAATCAATCTCAGCGGGGTCAAAATCTTTTGTTGGGAAAATAAAATATTCATTCTGCTTCATTGTAAATTGAAACTGCCACCCATTATCTTGATTGAAAGCTTTATCAATTATGGGTAAATGTTGATTAACTCTTTCAACGGCTTCATAAAATGAAACAATGTTTTCCTGTAAATCTCCATGTTGATCTTTATAAATAGCTACATGATGGTTATTACCGCTGCTCACAAAATCAACCGGAATAGGACTGCCATTTTCATTTAATATCTCTTTGCCATTATGGTCTTTTTTATTGTGCAGCGCTTCTGCATTCTTTATACCACTAATAGTTACCTTTTTAATACAAATTCCTTTTTCTTCATTTAGCCAAATTGGATTTTTGTCAAGGTTACTAAAGGCTTCTTTTTCTTTTCCATCAAATTCATTTAATCTTTTCTGCAAAATATTCTTAATTCCTACATCTATAACTTTTTCAATTTTCAATTCTGGAGTTATATCTTTTCTAATAGTATAATCATTTTCAAACCAAACTATTTTTACCTTTTCCGGTACAATGGTATTAGTTTCTTTATCAATAAAAATCGGATTTTTATCCAAAGAATTTTTTCCTGTAAATGCTAGTTTAGGATTATTTTCAAATTCCTTTAACCTGTTCAAAAGAGCATTTCTATGAGTAAGATTGGCCACTTTTAAAATCATAATTTCATCAAATTTTGCATTTATTTTTTCATCTTTTGTAATGTATTGCTTAAGTTTTCCGTAAACAGTTTCTTTATGCAATTGCCCTCTTGGAGTTAATTCAATTTTAGTTAGTGTTTTACCTTTTACTTTTATAATATTTTTATTTTTTGTTACAATTTTATTTTTTGCTTTAAAAGAAACAAGCGTATTTTCCAGATGTTTTTTTGCTTCTTCTCTAAAACCTTTTAACGGGGCTTTAAATTTTCTTTTGTTATCAACATCTTTATATGTTTCTTTCTTTTCTATACCATAAATAGAATTGTATTTTTTGTTATTTTCATCTTTCCTTGCATTTAAGTTATTAAGATATTGTACATGACTATATTTTGTAAATGCCACCGTTAATGCATCCATTGCATGATGCCGATGGTCATTGCGTTTTGTCCAATCAATAATTCTCTCCTTTAAACTTCCATCTTTCTTTTCTATCATTTCTGTAAGGCCAAGTTTTTTGTATTTATCAAAATTTAATTCCTGCATTACATTTATGAGATCCCAATCTTCCCTTAACCTATCTGTTATGCTACCTGTGGTTGACGTTACAGTTTTACATATTTCCAATAACATATTTTTTGCTTTTACGGCTATATATTGGCTGTCCCTTAAATCTCTATCAATAAAACCTTCTCCAATTTCAGTGGCCTTCATTAATAGTTTTTTATATTTTGCTTTACTAATAACGAATTTTTCACCATCTTTTAATTTCGAAAGCATTTCTATTCTTGATAGAAAAGAATTTAATCCTTCTTGTCCATAATCGGTTAAAATAAAATCGTATGCTGTTCTTTCTTTTTTTATAAGATTTACAAGTTTTGGGGCTATTGTTTTATTGCTAAAACTATCGTCAAATAGTCTTGCCTTTGGTATTATATGTTCTATATCATATTCCTTACTAAAAAGTTTTTCTCTTGGTATATATGTATTTGTGTATAAATCATGATACCCATTGAGCTTTAATTCTTCATAAAGTTTGTAACGAATAATATCGTTTCGTGTAGGATTTTTAATTCCAAATTCTGCCATTAAAATCTTTCTAAACTTATCATGATCTAATTTTGCGGCATTTATATTATCAGTCATTTCTTTTCTTTCATCATTGCTTTTCTTTAATTCTCTTGCAAGTTCTATTCTTATTTCATCAGGTCTTCCAAGAGTTGGATCTGCAATTATTGCATTTATCACATTTGCCATTTGATTTAAAATCTTTTCTACAACTGGATTTCTTAAACTGTTTTTTGGTAAAATTGATACTGTTTCTTTAAGTGCTCTTTTCTCATTCTCTTCTTTTGTGAGCGAAGGTGAATCTCTGTACCCAGCAAGTACTTTAGCGCTTGCATTACCATCTTTATAAAAATCTCCAGAAAAAGGGCTACCTGCTTTCATAAAAGGCAAAACTTTACGAATTGCTTTCGAACTGAGACTACCATAGTCGTCCTGAAAAGAAATGTTTGAAAGCAATTGTGCCTGTTGCCGTTTAAAGCCATAGAGGGTTTGTAATTTTTCTAATAATTTTTCATTTCCGGTATTTGAGTTATCTCCTTCATAGGAATACAATAAATGCCAGAATTTATACGAAGTCTGTTTTTCAAAGTCTTTTCCTTCCACATCACTATTAAATTCAATAATCGCTTTATCTATTCCTTCATTTTCAAAAAAAGACAAAACGTTTTCTTTTAAATCTGTTGTGGATAATTTCATATTTTCCATTTCTTCATTATCTTGAACCATCATTTTCAAGAAAGCGTCAAAAAAAACTTGGTTAGTTCTATTTCCTTCCAATGTAGAAAAATTAAGATCAAAATCTGAAGGTTTATCACAGACTATTAGTAAAGCATCTTTTTTTGAAATATTGCCTTTTAGATTTAGTTCATCAAATAATAATTGTTTGGCTTCTAAAGCTGGAACAAATACTTCTCGTGTTTTAATATTTTTAATTTCCAGATGATTTAAATTTTGCCATATTTTAAATTCCTGAAATAATGGAGAGGATTTAGGAATTACTTTGGAACCCCTTTGTTTAATTCGCATCTTACCATCTATTTCTATTTCAATTTTTTTAGTTTCCAATTCACAGAAACTGATTAATGATTTCTGTGATTTTAATCTTCGTTGATAAAAAATGATAATATCTCTAAATTGTATTTTTGTTTTATCATTGAGTTCAGGTTAATATTCTTTCTGTTTTTCCCAAATTTTTTCAAATTCATCTAAATAATCTTGTCTGTAAAAAACTTGATTTTTTAGTTTTGTATTTGGATTTTGGAGTAGTTGCTTATATAAATTTTGCCCGACGGTTTCTTCTCTAAAAAACAATTCTTTACTTCTGTCGCTAATAGCGCCCAAATAGCCACTTGAGTTATTAAGATTGTTGTTTATTTCTGTAAATACAAATGCAACCTCTCTTATGGTTAGTTGTTGCGTTAATGCTTCTGTACGCCATTTATATCCAATTATTTTTTTTTCTTCTCTAGTACCTTTTATCTCTGCAGGGTATTCATTATATGTCTTTCCAAAAATAGCTGATGTAGCTCTTTGACCTTTTCCAATAATTTCTTTTTTAAATTCTAAGGTTAAATATTCTGGATAAAACTTACTCTGAAAATCCCAAACCTTTTCAAATTCAGTTTGTAGGTCAGATCTATAATAATCTGGTAGATATTTTTTTCCTGATGTTAATAAATTATAACTGTATTCACCTGGGGTAAGATTATTTTCATACATTTTTTTTGCAATTGCCATCCCATCAATTGCCTGTCCCTCATCTTCATTTTTTGCTTTTCTACTACTTTTATAACCCCTCTTTTTATTTATCATTAAAAGAACTCTTGCAAATTCATTTTTCTCTAGCTTTTCGGTAACTGCATTAGATCTTAATTTGTATGTAGAATGTGTTGTGTCTTTATCCTCTTCGGATAACAATGTGTTCTCATCAATAAAATCAATTGTTTTAAGTTCAACTATTAAATTATCACGCCTCTGTTTATATCGTTGTAAATTTCTTCTAGCGCCTCGTTTCAATGTTCTACCAGCATTTATACTTATGCTTTTTCCTTTTTCAAAATCAGTTTGTTCATCTGTTGTTAGTGGGTTTACTCTTACCCCAATTTTTACAATAGATGATTCTTCGTTTTCATTTTCAGCTTCTTTTACAAAAGCCCATCCAATAGATGTGGTTCCTAAATCAAGCCCTAAAACTTTTCTCATGTTTGGTAGTTTAAATTATTTTACTATTTTTACAACTTGAAGCAAATCACAATAAGGATTATTCCGTTGTGCAAACATTTACGTTCTTGCCCTCGTCGTTTATCGGGGGCTTTTTAATTTCTACAACATTCCTAACCTCAATTAACCATCAATATAACCCATTTATTTTAAATAAATTACAAATTTAAAATTTTTTTTACGTAAAAAAATTGCTTTGCATTACCCTGTAATAAAAATTCTCTGGAGCATACCTTTTCCCACAAAAAATCCCACCTGCTTACACAAATGGGATTGTAAAAAACTAAAAAATATTTTTTACAGTGTAGCCATATCTATTACAAACCTGTACCGCACATCACCTTTTTCCATGCGGGCATAAGATGCGGTTATATCTTTTATAGCTATCACTTCTATGTCAGATACAATATTATGCTCGGCACAATAATCCAGCATTTCCTGTGTTTCGGCAATGCCACCAATGCCAGAACCTGCTACAGATTTTCTGCCACCCAACAAACCAAAAACATTAATGCTGTGTGGCGTAGAAGGTGCGCCCACACATATATGTACGCCATTTGTTTTTAAAAGTGATACATACATATTCATATCATGCGCTGCAGATACAGTATCTAAAATAAAATCGAAATTGCTTTTTACAGTAGCAACTTGTGCAGCATCTTTTGTTACAACAAAATGATGTGCACCTAATGCTTTAGCCGCTTCCTCTTTATTTGCTGATGTGCTTAACACTGTAACCTCTGCGCCAAATGCTACAGCAAATTTTACAGCCATGTGTCCAAGCCCGCCAAGGCCAAGTACGGCAAGTTTATGACCTTTGCCAACCTTCCAATATTTAAGCGGAGAGTAAGTGGTAATGCCTGCGCAAAGCAACGGTGCTACAGCAGCCAGCGATAACTTCTCTGAAATATGCAATGCAAAATCTTCGTGTACTACTATATTATTAGAGTAACCACCATAAGTGGGTAACCCATCTTTTCCACGTCCATTGTAAGTGCCGATACTTCCTTTTTCACAGTACTGCTCCAGGTCTGCTTTGCAATTTTCGCATTCTCTGCAACTGTCTACCATGCAACCAACACCTGCAAGCTGCCCTTCGGTAAATTTCTTAACATGGCTGCCTGTTTTAGTTATTGTTCCAACAATTTCATGCCCTGGTACCATAGGAAATATTCCAGGAAACCAGTCATTTTTTATTTGATGAAGATCAGAATGGCATACACCACAATAGGCAATATTTATTTGCACATCATGCGGTCCTATTGCTCTTCTTTCAAAATCCCATGGGGCAAGATCAGTTGTGGGGCTTTGCGCTGCATAAGCTTTTGCTTGTATCATTTTATGTAAATTTTATAGTGAATCATTATGCTACAAATATATTGCAGGTTTAGGATAACTGTGGTATGTTTCCCCACTGTAAAACATTTACGCTTTGGCATAATTCCTCAACATTAATTTTAAAGCTTTATCAATGCCATATTAAGTTATACTCATATTTTGGCTGTTAACTTGTATAGTAATAGCTTTGAAAATTGTTCCTTACTAATTCTCTTAAACACACATTGATGAAAAAATTTTCTACTTCTCTGGTTCTATGTACTGTTTTTTTTGCTGCTATTTTTTTTGCTAATGCTTCACATGCACAAAACTGGCATACGCCTTTACAGGATGATAAGCCCGCCAATTATAGTACGACCAATAACAATGCAGTTTTTTTTACTAGCGCCACTCAGGGCTGGGTTGTAGGAGACAATGGAAGTATAGAAACTACCAGTAATGGCGGTACTACCTGGACGGATCAGCCTTCCAATGCAGGTAGCACCTTGTATGCCGTATATTTTTTAAATAGTTCGCAGGGTTGGGCGGCGGGTGATGGTAATATTGTTTCAACAAAAAATGGGGGGCTTAGCTGGGTGCCTGCCTCAGCGGGTATTCCTGCAGGTATTATTTTTTACGGAGTATATTTTACTTCTGCTACAAACGGCTGGGCAGTAGGAGATGCAGGTACCATCATTACCACTACAGATGGTGGAGATAC
Organism: Ferruginibacter sp.; assembly: GCA_025350645.1. GTDB lineage: Bacteria > Bacteroidota > Bacteroidia > Chitinophagales > Chitinophagaceae > Ferruginibacter. The sequence goes on along the minus strand of JANXXM010000045.1, from coordinate 2,594 downwards.
CTGGACAGATCAATCTGTGGGTACTTTAAGCACATTAAGATCAGTTTATTTTACCTCGGCTTCAAAAGGTATAACCGTATCTGATGATGGCAGCATTTATACTACAAATAACGCTGGTGCAAGTTGGGTGTATCAATCATCAGGTACTACCAATCCACTATATTCCGTAGTTTTTACATCTACATTAAAAGGCTGGGCTGCTGGTGCTGCCGGTACAATTATAACTACTAATGATGGCGGTAATACATGGGTGCCGCAAACATCCGGCACAATAAATACTTTGTATAGTATTTATTTTAGTTCGTCCTCGCAAGGTTGTGCAGTAGGGGATTTAGGTACAATTATTACTACCGCAAATGGAGGTAGTACATGGGCAACGCAGGCATCCGGCACTATTAATACTTTATTAGGGGTAAATTTTTCATCCTCTGCAAAAGGCTGGGCGGTTGGCTTAGCAGGTACGCTTATCAACACGGCTAATGCAGGCGCAACCTGGGTTTCACAGTCTGCTGGTATTTTGAATACCTTACGTTCAGTTCAATTTTCCGGTACTACTGCAGGGTGGGCTGCAGGTGATAATGGTATTATACTGGCCAGCAGCAATGGCGGCACAAGCTGGTCGCCACAGGTTTCGGGTACTGCCAATAATCTTAACGCTTTATTTTTTGCCAGTACTACAAATGGTTTTGCAGCGGGTAATGCCGGTACTATATTGGCAACCAATAATGGCGGTACAACATGGGTTGCACAAACATCCGGCACGGTAAACGTTTTATATGCTACTTATTTTACAAGTGCCACGCAAGGGTGGGCAGCGGGTGCAAACGGAACTATTATTACCACTTCAAATGCAGGCAGCACCTGGCTTCCGCAGGTTTCCGGCACAGTAAATAACCTGCGCTCTTTATTTTTTATATCCGCAACAAAAGGCTGGGCTGTGGGCAATGCAGGTACTATTTTAACTACCAGCAATGGTGGCGGAACATGGACGGCACAAACATCCGGTACTGCAAATTTATTAACATCGGTATATTTCATATCAGCCAGTACAGGTTTTGCAGCGGGCAGTGGCGGTACAGTTCTTTCTACAAATAATGGCGGTGCTACATGGGTTGCACAAGTTTCGGGTACTACAAATACTTTTAATGCAGTTTATTTCGTAACTCCCGCACAGGGATGGCTGGTGGGAGATGGAGGAAGTATTTTAACCACTGCAAATGCTGGTACTAGCTGGTCTCCACAAACCTCTGGTATATCCAATTCTTTATACAGTGTATTTTTTGCAGGAGCCACGCAAGGTAAAGCAGTGGGCGATGGGGGTACTATTATTTTATATAGTTGTACTAGTCCATCTGCAGCTATTGCAACCAGCAACCAAAGTCTTACCAGCGATGCAGCGGCTGTGGTTTATTATGGAGCAAACAGTTGTAGCAATCTTATTGCAAAAGCAATGCAGAGTGGCGCCAGTCCTATAACTGGTACTACTACAGTAAAATTATGGATAGAAAATACGCAACCCTCACTTTATGTAAAACGCCATTATGAAATAACGCCTGCCGCCAATGCTACTACTGCTACCAGTAGAATTACATTGTATTTTACGCAGGCGGAATTTGATGATTTTAATACTGTAAACGCAAGCAAATTGCCTACTGGCGATGCTGATGCAGCAGGCAAAGCAAATTTAAAAATAGAAAAACGCAATGGTGTTAGTAATAATGGTACAGGTTTACCATCAAGCTATACGGGATCTTTTATTACTATTGATCCTGCAGATGCCAACATTGTATTTAACGCAAATGCAACACCGGCACGCTGGGAAATTACATTTGACGTAACCGGTTTCAGTGGCTTCTTTGTAAAAACACAGGCAATAGTATTACCCGTAAAATGGATAAGTATTATTGGTAATGTAAACAACCAAAAATATGCGGTGGTAAACTGGAAAGTAAATGAAAATAATGTGGCAGATTATATGTTGGAGCGTAGTACAGACGGAATAAGATTTGCTGGAGTAACATCTATTGCAAGTGTTGGGGATGGTATAAATAACTATACTCTTGCTGATGCAACATTATCTCAGGGAATTATTTATTACAGAGTAAGGCAAACAGATAAAAACGGATCATTTAATTACTCCCCTGTAATAAAATTATCTAATAGTGATGTGAGCATTACGTATGTATACCCTAACCCCGCAAATAATACGGCTACCATTCGTTTTACAAATAAAAACCTGCTAAAAACAACAATAACTCTTACTGATATGACTGGCAAAACAGTAAAGCAATTTGTTCTTACCGATTACCAGCAGCAAGTTGATATAAGTACAATACCTAAAGGAATTTATTTTCTTAAAATGGCAGACGGAATAAGTATTAAACTCATAAAAAATTAAAAGAATTTGATAAAATAGTAAAGGGCTGTATCAATGTTTGATACAGCCCTATTTTGAATTATACGATAGTGACAATTTAATGAGACCAATTTATACCTTGAAAAACATATTGAAAACTGCATATGGAGATAACATCTCTGGTGGTTAAGCTATTGACTACTCTTTTAAAAAACTGACTTACTTCTTCAAGATTATT